>JAKUTG010000060.1:0-10661 GCA_022447905.1 Pseudomonadales bacterium
ACCCAAATGTCTAAGAGTAGTCCAACAGAACCAAAGGTCTGACATCATGAAATTCGGGTGAGTGGCTTCGACATTGGCACCGGCACTAGACAATGACGAGAGACTATCCTTGCACAGATTCAATATGCCGGGCTCCATTGGCAAGTAGCTATTAAGATCACCAAGCCAACCAATTTGAACATCATGTAAATCCATAGGGTTGTGCTGCTCTGCAATCTCCTGTACTGCGATGGTCTGTAAAAGGCGAATGGTATCAGTAACGTTGCGCCCCATTGGTCCAGATGTAGACAAGGCTCTCGTTCCGGAATTGTTATTGCTCATAACATTTACACTGGGCCGGAATCCGATAACGTTATTGAAAGCCCCAGGGTTTCGCAACGAGCCCATCATGTCGCTGCCATCGGCAACGGGCAACATATGAGTGCCAAGACCGCTTGCTGCTCCACCGCTGCTCCCTCCAGAAGTGAGTGCTGGATTCCAAGCACTCCCGGTAGCACCGAATATGGGGTTGTAGGATTGGGAGCCGAGCCCAAACTCCGGTGTATTAGTCTTGCCGATAAATATTGCGCCTGCGTTTCGAATACGCGCCACCAGACCGCTATCATTTTCGGCAATCCTATCGGCATACAAAGGAGAACCACTTGTGTATCGCAATCCGGCCGCCGCGGTAAGATCTTTAACGGCATGCGGCATGCCGTGCATCCAGCCTTGGTAGTCGCCACGGGCGAGAGCCCTATCTGCCTCTCTTGCCTGACTGATCAGCTCGTCATCATCCAACATGCTAATTATCGCGTTATACACCGGGTTATATGTATGGATATGCTGCAAGTAAGCCTGCATAACCTCGGCACAACTTATGTGTTTTTCCCGTATTGCAATAGATAGATCGGTTGCCGTTAGATCTATAAGATCAGCGGGCAAATTAGCCGCAAATAATTGCCTGGAAACAGTAAGCGGGAGTGCGTAAGCAACACTCAAATATGAGCCGGTTTTCAATAACTGTCTTCTGTTCATTTTCTCCACTTCCACAATTCGATTTATGTCATATGAATCAAATCAAGATCCATTTCTACTATTCTTTTTTAAAATCCGTTGCTTGTATTCAACACTCACGATTTCATGGTCATCTCTTTAAAAGTGACCACTCCTTCCAAGTTACCTTCACTAATTCCTCGATCTACCTCTTTTACAAATTCTGGCGACGCTAATCCCACCATAAAATGAGTCCTTTCCCACAAAGTTTTAAAGATGACTGATGCAGTAACTTCTGCCACTACACTGACAACGGCTTGCCTAGCCAAACCCTGGTCCCCAACTGTGTTGGCCCTGCCATAATTCGCGCGTTGAGTATTCACAAAGTCTACCCAAAGATTATTGAGCCGTAATATCTCTATCTCACTTAAATCGCCATCATTGTATGCAGTCAGCCAAATGGTAGCTAGGTCTGCATTCTCCATAAGGCGTCAGCGACTGATGGAATCGGCATGCCTATCTATCGCCGCTGCCCGCTCCAGTCGGTTTGATTCCCCCATAGTGTAGTTGCTTTGCCGAACCTGTAGGGCAAGAAACACCAATGTAATTACCGCGGCCATTGCGCCTACCAGTTCACCGATAGCACCAATTGCTTCCCAATTAATTGCTTTTTGTATCCCTGAGGCTTTAGGTTCTTTGGATGAAATTTAAGTACTCGATTATTCATCAACTGGACTCAAAGGCCAAGCTTGCTTATGCTGCCCGGAAAACTGTCTCATTCCCTCGGAGAACCCTATGAGTAGTAAAATTCACGTCTTGCAACTGTGTCTGGTTTCCCTGGCAGCGCTGGCAACACTTAGCATTTCTCAAGGGCAGGAAATTGATGACCCGGTTCGTGAACTGGCGGGCAGGCTGAAATTGGAAAGCTACAAGAACACCATCTGGGGTTTAGCTCAATTCGGAGACCGGCGCCAAGGAACCGAGCGTAACCGAAGGGCGGTCGACTGGATCGAACAGCAATTAGAAGCATTGGGCTGCTCTCCCGAGCGCCTGCACTACATCTACAATCCGGAACCTAGCCCTCCTCGAACAAGGAGACCACAGCCCAATGAACCTAGAGACCTAACGACGCCAACCGGAGGCCCGGCAGGACGAAACGGCGTTGGTCCTGGCGGTGCTTCGATATACGGACACCGAGCATCAACGGGGGTTAATCGTGATTTGATGGCACAACCCGATGAAGACATACGTAACTTGAACAAACAAGAGCCGATAAACGGCCCTCGCTCTGAAGTGTATTGCACAAAGGTTGGTACTGTTCATCCGGATGAGATGTATATTATCGGTGCGCACATGGACGGCCACGGTGTTAACCAGGCTGTAAATGATGATGGCTCCGGCACTGCCCTGGTTATGGAACTTGCTCGGATCTTCAGTGCAGCTGATGTGGAAACGGAAGTTTCGATTCGATTCGCTCTTTGGAACAACGAAGAGACCGGACTGAACGGCTCCCGAGCCTACGTGGAACAGCGCAACGGCTTACAGGGTATCGAAAATCCTCCCGGCTCAGGCCGGTACCCGGAGCCTAAATGGCTCGGGATGATTCAACATGACATGATGCTTTGGGATCATGGCGCCCCCAGAGCCGATGGCACGGTGAGCATGGATCAACGACCAGAAGCAGATGTGAACATCGAGTTTCAGTCTGATTCTGATCTTTCAGGTGAGTCGATGGAACTGGCTTTCTTCTTCAAGGCGGCTTCGGATGAATACAATACCGATTATCCGGCAACGGTCGGTCCGCATATGACTAATACAGACTCAACCCCATTCATGAATCTGGCACCTTCCATCAGCCTCAGGGAGAATGAAAGGGGCGCCCATACCGGGGCTGGTTGGAACCCGACCTGGCATACGCCCTTGGATGTGTGGACTACCTTCGATGATGAAGATTTTCGGCTGGGCCTGAACGCAGCTCAGACTACGCTAGCAGCTATAGCACGATTGACTGGCGCGAGCTTGAATGACTAAGCGGCAGCAATAAAAAAGGCCAAAGTTAAACTGTTCACTTTGACCTTCTTTGTTTTTCAGGTAAGTATGATTAATTCTGTTGACCCGGCTGGCCCAATGCTTCAAGTCTGCGCCAGCCACCGAGTATACCCGCCATGCTGTAGTTACCTTCATGGCAGGCATATTCATACATGGGCAACTCGGCTCTTCGCATCGGGAACATCGCGGTCCAGGGCGCTGTCCACGTGGCTGGATCGCTTATAGTAAACTCATAGCCAAGCGTATTTGCATCGATCAACCAGAACCTCTCGATCAAATGCATATTGGCGCTGGAGTTGCCGAATGCAGTGTCTCTTGCAAAGTTCTTGGTCTCGACGATTAGCGTATCACCTTCCCAGGTCGCAACAGAATCCCCTTCCCATTTGCGCGGCACCTCGCGATGCTCGGTATCAGTTAATCGTACCGGTCTAATGTTGTGGATCATTTCATTATGAATCACGAAATAATCGTCAGTCTGTACAATTTGTACATTGTTGTTATAGGCACTAGGTATCATTGGCGGCCCTGAGTTAAACCCCATGATGCATCGTTCCGACAGTGGTCTTACCTCGACACCTTCTGCCAAGCGCGCTGCTTCTCTTCTGGAACTGTTTCGATCCCGAGCAGCTTCCGTGAGCGAGGGTATACGTCCATCGAGAGGGTCGGTAACCAATGAAGTACGCATGTCATCAAGAAGTTCTTCACCACGATCGTACCAGAACTGATTGTAATCACCGGTTGTTGTGGTGTCAGTGAAATTATCCCTATCACGGCGCACCAATTCGGCATCCTCGAATTCCTGAAACTCGTCTTCGGTGAGAAACTCTTTCCCTTCTAGGCTAGAGGGTCGCTGAAGCGGGGTGATGGTGCGGAAATCCCAAGTGCCCTGCATGTCAGGACGACCGTTGCCAAGACGCGGCAAGGTAGAACTATCAGAAGAGGGCTGCGCCAAGATGACCAGTGGAGAAAAGATAATGCCTGCCAGCAGGACTATCCCTGCTGTATTCTTGTGAGATCTTTGAACCTTCATTCAAACCTCCATTTTTTTCTTAAACAAGAGCGAGCAACGTAAATCAGGAACTGCTATATAGCTCCTGAAACTACGCCTGATAGACGAATATTTCAAGAACAACGGGTTAAAACAGAGGCAATTTAAGTATCAGGTGACCGCGTGGACTTTTCGTGGAATGGGGGCTTCCAAATAATTAAAGTCAGATTTGTTCACTTAGAAGGTAGCTATAGCATTCAGTGGAGAACCTGTTCCATTTTGTACCCGTAATGGAGCAGCTGTGAGGAGAAACTCCCATTTGCTAAGCTCCACGGCCTTTTCAGCGCCGGCCTCGAGATTCATGGCATCCAGAATTGGCATACCTAGAGCTACCAAAACCATCATATGAACCGGTGACCCTACACCTTCTACCCCTGAGGGGGAGACATCCATAGCCGCATCGGATCCTATGATCGCTGCATCCCTTTCCTTTAACCACGCTACTGTCGACACATGCCAACCCGCAAATCCCTCACTGGCCCAAGGACCCAATGCTTCCCTGCGCGCCCAGCGACCAGTTCGTAGCAAAACAGCATCGCCGCTTTTCACGCGCAGTCCTGTCTCCGCTTCCCATGACTCGAGATCAGCCACTGTTACAGCGTAGCCGGGCTCCAACCATTCCTGTCTTTTTAAGCGTGGAATATCCATAAGGATTGCTCGAGTGAAAATACCATCGATCATAGTCATGACAGACCCAGCATCACAACCTGCATCAGTGACATCAGCGATTGACCGGTCATTGTAATACTTTCCCCTGTAGTGATGGTGACAAAGCGATTCAATGTGGGAATGTACCAGCCCATGAAAACGAACACCTACCCTATCTACGGCCCAAGGATTACTGGTAGTGGGTCGCACCTCCATCGAATGCTCAAAAGTATTGCTATTGTCCACAGCACTTTCCTTGATCAAGTCTTGTGCCATTGATACCGACACACCATGTTCTACAAGCCGCGCAGCTTCCAAGCGCTTTTCTGTTGTTATCATATTAAGTGTACAGAGCTGGTCATCACATCCCCACCGGCCCCAATTGGATAACTGGGTGACCATAAGATCCACTTGCTCCGAGGTGATTTGCTGGCTTTCTGCGGAGGTAGATACAAAGGCAAACAACGAAAGAGAAAAAAGATACGCGATTACCCTAAATTTGGCCATTGCCCTTACCTGTATTAATTATCATCAAATTTTAGTCGGTTCTTAATTTAGTCGGTTCTTAATACTGTCGGCTGATCCAAGCCGAGCAGGGTCGCAGGGTTGTTTCGGGCCATCATTTGAATTTGAGCTTGATTAATCCCCGCTTCGATTAGCGCCTTTATAAATTGTCTCATCCCCGTGGCATGATCCGGGTTTCCAGCCTGACCGAAATCGGAGGATATAATAAAATGTTCGGCACCTATGGACTGAATCACTTCTACATAATCTTTCAATAGCTCCGGATTTGTATAGACTGCCAACCAATCCAACTCCATCATGGCTCCGGCATCGGCCATCTGTTGCATCTGTAGACCTGTTGCATCCTGCCCGAACACATGAGTGACCAAAATTTGCCTGACCCCCTGTTTTTGGGCCATAGGAATCAGCACTAAAACTTCTTCCGGCGCTGAATGACCCATCGCAAGGATCAAGTTATTCTCGGCGACAATTTGAAACACTTCTACCAGTTCAGCCACCGGATTCCCGTTTTTCATAACACTGACGTAGGTTGCACCGGTACCGGCACGCTTAACATAAAACTCCGCATCAAAGGTAGGCAACCAGACCACCTTCCCCCGACCTCCATCAAACGCTACCGATTGGCGAACAGCTTCGGGATTTATGCCTCCTACCGCACGGTTCAGCGCTATTCCGCCAAATATCTCCAACCCTTCGACCTGCTCTATGGCAAGTGCGGCTCGATCTGCAGTCATGGTGAAATGATTCTTAAGAACAATAGCCCTTAATCCCGCATCCCGCGCCCTACGAGCAGCCTCAAGGTCATTCATGGCACGTGGGCGAGAGTCCGGTCCGGCGTGCACGTGCATGTCAATTACCCCGGCAAGATTAACGTCCTGCGCCTGACCCGACGCCAGCCAAATAAAAAGAGTTATAAAATAAATAAACGTAGGAAATACTGTATTCACTTGCTGGCTCGATAATTATTCCAACGTGAAAAGCAGGAGAATAACTTCCCCTGCTTTTCCCGCTTCCTAACAGCTATTCCTTGGGAGTGCCGTTACCATTCATACCCATTGATTCATAACGACGCCAACCAGCTAAGATCCCCGGCAAACCATGATTTCCTTCATGACAGGCATATTCATAGATCGGGTCTTCAATACGCCTCATGGGAAATTTTGCCGACCAGCTCTGGTCCCAGGACAGCGGATCTTCGATGGTGAAGTCGTATTCTAGAGTCTCGGAGTTCACGCGACGAAAGCGCTCTTCCAGTTTCATTTGCTTGGAGGTGCCGCGCCCGTTGTCATGATAATAAAAATGCTGCGTACTGATCACTAGGGTATCGCCGTCCCAACGAGCAATAGAATCACCGTCCCACTTGATATGGCGTGTCTGATGCTCTTCATCGAAACGGATGATTCGGGCGCGATGGATCATTTCGCTGAGGATCATGACATGATCTTCAGTTTGTACGATCTGTATGTTGTTATTATATGCTCCCGGAACCAGCGGTGGGCCTGCTCCACCGCTCATCAGGCACCGATCCGCCAAAGTACGAGCTTCGGGGCCGATGCTGAGCCTGCGGCTCTCTCCCCTGACCCTGGCCCGTTCGCGACCGGCAGCATTTAAAGAAGGCATGCGGCCGTTGGGCGGATCGTAGACAAGTGAAGTTCTACGATCAGAAATGGTTTTCACACCGCGTTCATACCAAAAATTATTGTAAGAAATAACTCCCGGAGGATAACCAGCGCCTCCGACGGAATCGATGATTAAATCACGGTTCTGACGCCGGTTCTCAAAATCTTCCCATTCCGCAGCCTGCTCAGCCGTTAGCACTCCTAGATTCTCCAATTCGCGAGGACGATTCAAAGGAGTCAACGTTCGATAAGTGTAGATACCCTGCAGATCGGGGGATCCATACTCTGTACGAGGAAACTCGGAAGATTGTGCGTACAACGTTCCAGCCATTAACAAGCCTGCAACAATCATACTTAATTGCAATAGGAATTTTTCGTTCACGTAAGCCTCCGTCCTTTGAATTCAAATATCGGTCTTTCTTTAAGCGGTTGCAGGAGAACTGCCTTGTCAAAGTTACGCCTTCGCCGGATTTTTTCAAGTGTAATTTTACACTAGGCCAAATCGCTATCTTTGTATAAATTTATGTAGATCCGGCTTAACGGTATCCGCTACATAAATGTCGCCGTTGCGCGAAATAGTCATGTAATGCGCTTCACCAAACTCCCCCAGCCTTTTACCGGGTTCGCCGGTAGCAGCAATGGCTTTACCAGCTTCGTTCAATTTAAGTATTTCTCCTGCAAAGCCGCTCACCATGTAGAGCTGGTAGTCCGCAGTAAAGTGCAAGCCACAGGGCAAGCCGTTGTATGCCCACTCTTTTATATAGCCACCTTCGTCGTCAAATATCTGAATGCGACGGTTCTGGCGATCGGCCACATAGATCAGCCCCTCTTGGTCGACGACGATGGAATGGGGTGTGTCGAACTCACCAGGGCCGGTACCCAATCCACCCCACTTCTTGATGAAATCGCCATGCCGATCGTATTTCAGTAGCTGAGGGGTACCGCGGCCATGGCCCACCAAAACAAAAATCTCGCCATCAGTATTGATGGTAAGGTCCGTCGGTTCGAATAACAATCCATCCTCTGGCTCTCCTGGCTGCCCAGGTTTGCCCAAAGTCAGTAGCACTTCGCCGGCTAGATTCATTTTCCTCACCGTGTGGCCGTTTACATCGGTAGTCCAGATATTGCCATCGGGATCAAGCCTCATGCCGTGGGGTCTAACATAGTCATCCTGTCCCCAGCTACGCACAAACTTTCCCTCTGCGTCAAACTCCATCAACGGATTAGGTCCTCGGTTGAAGACCACCAAATGAGCTTCCCTTGTCCACACCACGCTGGACGGAGCACCCATTTCTAGATCAGCAGGAATTTTAAGGCCGTGCACCACTGCCTTGAATCCTAGGTCAGGTGCATCTTCCATCTGGTGAGGGTCCGGGCCTTCCAGTACTTGGCTATTACCATTTAGCGCGAATCCCATAAAAAGAAGCAAGACTATGAGAATTCGTACCTGAAGTTGAATACAGCGAGTGGGAATCGTCATTTTTTATGCTCCCTTCTTAATTCTGCTACTGGCCAGGTTTTATCGGGTTACAGGAATGCCGCAAATATATCTTTATGACAAGAAATCCGACAATAAATAAAGGTGATTATTCGCGCGAACGATAATTTAAGGGGAACAAATTCGGCAGCGCTCACTGGCATACATGTCACTTCTACTTATCTTTGCATATCACGATCAAATAAGTTCGAAAACCCCTGCTTCCTTTAGCTGTTTCATTTCCTGATGATCGATTCCAAGCTCGGAAAGTATTTTATCGTTCGCTTGCCCCAACAACTGCGCTGGCTGATCCGCCTTGTGCTGAATTCCCTGCATTACAAAGGGGGATCTCACAGCACGCATGCGCCCTTCACTAGGATGATCATACTCTTCAAACAAGCCAACAGCATTAAGATGCTCGTCTTCTAGAAGTTCATTCAGATAATTGACCTTGGTATGAGGTATGTCCGCATTTCTCAAAAGTTCGCACCATTCATCGGTCGTCTTCTTTGGAGTCATCTCATGGATCATTTGATATAGCGTGTTGATGTTCTCACTGCGCTTGACAGCGTCAGTTACAATTTCTAGCTCGGCCAGTTCAGGTCGTTCTACCAAGTGAAAAAAGTCTATCCAGTTTTTTGTGCTATACGGTAACAACGCTATGTAACCATCAGCTGTTGGATAAGGATTCCGATAAGGAGCATTCAAACGATCATAACCTGTGCCACCCATGCTCGGCACAAAACTCTGCCCAGCCATTTGTTCCGTCATTAAAAACGAAACAATTCCCTCAAACATAGGTGCTTCTATGGCGCATCCCTTGCCAGTGCTTTGCTTGTGAAGCAAACCACCCAATACGGCAATTGTTAACTGAAGACCCGCCACTTTATCGGCAACGATAGTGGGCAAATAGCGCGGCCGGCCTTCCTTATCAGCATTTAAGTATGCCAGACCCGACGCTGCCTGTATTATGTCATCATACGCAGGCACGTCAGCCAGTGGTCCTTTTTCGCCAAATCCCTGGGCATTGCAGTAGACGATATTTGAATTCCGAGATTTCACATCTTTGTAACCAACGCCCAACTTGATCGCCGTCTTGGTTCGCATGTTATGAACAACTACGTCTGCGGTGGCTGCAAGCCGATAAAAAATATCCTTCCCCTGATCACTCTTAAGATTCAGAGCCAGAGATTGCTTGTTACGATTGCAATTCACAAACCCAGCTCCCATCTGATCAGATCGACCAGGCCGCACGGCACGAAGCATATCTCCTTCGACACTTTCTATTTTTATAACTTCGGCACCGAAATCACCAAGCATTTGGGTTGCGTAGGGGCCCAACACAACGGAGGTTAAGTCGAGCACCCGGATTCCATCCAAAATAGCAAACATTGATTTTTTCCTAAAAAACGCCAAGCAATATACTAAAGGCAGAACTTACGGACGCTGCCCGATTAGGTTAACAAACAAAAAGCTGAAATACCGGGTTAATGTTTCGTTTAAGGTGCCCGACAGGTAAAGTTTTCCGCTTCATCAACACTGCCTGAACCGGTGTAGACTCCCACTTCCGGATAGGGACAAAGGGGTCTGCTGCGATCCACCTCACCATCGGTGCGATGCACGGCGGTAATCCTTTCTGGCGCCTTACCCTGTTCCACCCAAGTCTCCAAAACAGAAAGCGAATCGAAACTGTTTGGCCCCGGACCACCGGCGCAATGACCCATACCCGGCGCCATGAACAACCGATAGGAATCGTGGATCGCCTCCCGGCCTCCCAATGTCGCGACCACTCTTTCGTAGTACTGGGTAGCATTCTTGGGTGAAATTTGAGGATCACTCCAACCGTGATAAACGATAAGTTTGCCTCCGTTGTCAAAGAACTCACTGAGATCCGTATCAAGTGCATTTAATGTATCATCATCTACCTGTTCTGCCTTGACGATGTCGGTCTCGAAATCGAACTGATCGATGTTCCATTCTTCTTTGCCGTACACTAGGTAACGGTATTGATCGATTCCAGTGGCGCGGGCGGACCGTGTCCATCCTAGATCAGTCCAACCCTTTTCACTGCCCGGTAACAAACCTGTAATAGCGCGTCCTGAGGTTGGATTGACAGGAGAATCGTAGATCATTTTTACAGTGTTAACCTGTTCGGACGTTAAGCAGTGAGTGGGGGAATCGCTGCTACACTGCAGCACAGAGGGATCAAAATCACATTGGGCCGGTTTTCCAATCAGGCCGTCGACTAAACCATCATCCGCATCGCAGGCCACAATTGCGGCGTTGTAAACCAAGTCTCGGTCAGCTTCCAAAAGACGTGCGG
>JAKUTG010000061.1:0-10654 GCA_022447905.1 Pseudomonadales bacterium
GCGTCGACGATATGAGTCACGCCTGGGTAGGCATAACCTACATTAACGTAGAACAATTTGCGCAGGTTATCGCCGAACGACGAGTACAACAGGAAACGCTGCGTCTCAATTAATCGCTACTGCGGCTGAAACCATGTGCTTTCGTTGTCTCTTACTGGTCTGTTTACTCGCTCCTTCAGTGGTAAACGGCCAGCAATTGCTGCAAGCTCCTTATAGTTCCGTTCAAGCCTCTAATGGCAACACACTATATCAACAGAGCTGTGCTACCTGCCACCTTTCCGACCTCCAGGGTTCACTCGAAGCACCGGCACTAAATGACACCAATTTCAGGAGTAATTGGACCAACCGCGGTGTGAATGAACTGCTGGACTTGTTGCACCGCACCATGCCTCCCCAAGCCCCAGGATCCTTAGATGAAGCGGGTTACCTACAGATAGTCGCGTTTCTGTTACGTGCAAATAATATTCGAGAGAGTTCAATCGAGCTAACAGCGAGTGATATTTCCGTGGTATTTCTTGAGAATACCGGTAACGTGGCGGCTCAACAGGATCAGCGCTCTCCAGTACCCGGTATAGCAGGCACAATAGCCACACCCGGAACTCGCAATTCAGTACCTGAAATCGCAACTGTTTACCGGAGTGATCGCGCTATAACTCGATCTTTTCGCGTAGTGCCTGATTTTCAGAATGTGTCGACGGAGGATCTAATTAGTCCTAACCCGGCCGATTGGACCTATTGGCGGAGAACTCCAAATAGCCAGGGTTTTACCCCGCTTGATCAAATCAACAAGGCCACTGTAAATAATTTAAGCCTAGCCTGGGTGTGGGGCATGGAATCCGGCAGGAGCCAACCTGCCCCTCTCGTAAAAAACGGGATCGTCTTCGTTCCAAACTTCGGAAATGTAGTACAAGCTCTGGACGGAAGAGATGGCACTTTATTATGGGAATACCGTCGACAGTTTCCCGAGGGCGGGCGACAGGGTGGGCATCTCCGTACACTGGCGATGTGGGAAGACATGATTTATGTCGCCACCACGGATGCTCACTTGGTAGCGCTGGATGCTCGAACCGGGGCTGTGCGTTGGGATGTAGAAATCGCCGATGATACGAAAGGCTATTCCAATACCAGTGGACCAATCGTAGCAGATGGTAAAGTGATCAACGGTATCACTGGCTGCACGCGTTTTTTCAAAGACAGCTGCTTTATTACCGGTCACGACGCACGCACTGGCGAAGAACTCTGGAGAACCTACACTATTGCCCAACCAGGCGAAACAGGAGGTGAAACCTGGGGTAATTTACCACTGGAATACCGAGGTGGAGGTGACGTATGGATGACCGGTAGTTGGGACCCAAATCTGGGGCTAGTGTTCTTCGGTGTCGCTCAAGCCAAGCCCTGGATGGCGGCGAGCCGCGGGCTAACCACCGAGGACGATGCCTTATACACCAATTCGACTCTAGCAATTAACCCTGACGATGGCGATATTGTCTGGTATCGCCAGCATGTACCAGGGGAGTCATTGGATATGGACGAGGCTTTCGAGCAAGTACTGGTAGACATAATTGGTGAACCCTACCTTCTCACAATTGGTAAGAGTGGCATATTGTGGAAACTCGACCGGCGTACAGGGGAATTCCAAGGTTTGAAACAAACCGTGTTTCAAAACGTATTTTCAGAAGTAAACCTGGAAACAGGCCAGGTGCGTTATCGAGATGATATTCGGAATATGCAAATAGGTGAATGGCTGTCCGTGTGCCCATCCACAGCAGGCGGCCACAACTGGCAAGCCTCTAGTTATCACCCTCCAACCCGACAGCTAATTATTCCGCTTAGTCAATCTTGCATGGAAATGTCTCCCCGTGAAATAACATTTGAAGTAGGTTCCGGAGGCACTCAGGCAGACCGGGTCTGGATGGAGATGCCCGGCACCAGCGGTCTATTCGGTAAACTCGCGGCTATTGATGTAGAAACTCTGGATGAGAAATGGAGCGTGGAACAACGAGCACCTTTTCTTACTGCTGTCCTTTCCACAGCCGGCGGACTTTTGTTTGCCGGAGACTACAATCGTTATGTACACGCCTATGACATTGACACCGGCGAAGAGTTATGGAGGACGCGCTTAGCGACTTCCGCACAGGGCTTTCCCATTAGTTATGAAATTGAAGGAGAACAGTACATTGCAGTCACTGCGGGTCGACAAGGTGGTAGCCCATGGCGTATCGGTAGTTTCCTAGCACCAGAACTTGTAAGCCCTGACGGACATAATGCTCTCTACGTCTTCAAGTTAAACTAGGAAAACAGAAATCTTTCTTAACTCGTTTGGCAAATCTGTTATTACGCAAACAAACCTTCTTCATTTGCGAAGAGAATTCTCGGTTGTTAAATTGATCAGTACCACATGAGTCTTGCAACAAAAATTCTCATAGCACTTGTGCTTGGGCTAGCCAGTGGCATAGGCTATTCATTATCCGAAGCAAGTTTCCTGCATTTTCTGCCTACGCTCATCGAACCAATCGGCACCCTTTGGGTGAACGCCATTCGCATGACGGTAATTCCACTTTTAATGGCTTTGTTACTTACGGCAATAGCTGATCAAAATGCTAGTAATTGGGTTGCTAAACTGGGAGCGAAGTCAATTGGATTGTTTATCGTCATGACCCTGGGTTCGGCACTCCTTGCCCTCGTTGCCGCGCCACCTTTACTTGCTTTGTTAGAGATAGACTCAACTGTCAGCCGGGAACTTCTAGAAAGCACGAGCAGGGATTTTGGTAGTGAGGTTATCCTCCCACCGTTCAGAGACTGGATTGTCACACTTATCCCAGTGAACCCGTTCTCCGCTGCGGTCGACGGATCCATATTACAATTGTTGGTATTTACAGGGCTATTCGCTATTGCTCTTTTACGGATCGAAGATAAAAAAAGAGAAACCGTAGTACATTTCTTTACCGGAATAAAGGAGGCCATGTTCGTCCTGATAGACTGGATCATGGCGGTAGCGCCGATTGGGATTTTTGCCTTAGTTTTCTCTCTCTCTGCAACTCTCGGAGTGTCAACCATCACCCTATTAGGATCGTTTATTTCAATTGTATGTAGTCTGATCGGTTTTCTCATCCTGTTACTGTATCCACTCGCCTTTTTTGGCGCTGGCGTGCCACTGGGCAAGTTTGCCAGAGCTCTCGCCCCAGCCCAGGCGATCGGTTTCAGTACACGATCTTCGCTTGCAACACTTCCGGCAACATATGCAGCCGCCGAGGAGCTAGGTATTTCGGACAAATTAGCCGGCGTAGTACTCCCTATTGCCGTAGCCCTTTTCAAATTCGCATCGCCCTTAGCGCGAACCACTGGTACGTATTTTATTGCCGGGCTATACGGTATCGACCTAAGCTTTGTTGAACTGAGCACCATTGCCCTGGCAGTAGGTCTGCTTAGTTTTTACTCTCCCGGTATTCCTAGCGGTGGATTACTGATTATGGCCCCAATCTATACTTCTCTCGGACTGCCTGTTGAGGGTATCGGAATATTAATCGCCGTAGACCTCATAGTGGATATGTTCATTACTACCGCTAATGTCACAGCAAACGTTACATCCGCAGCATTGCTTTCCAAATTTCACAGAACAAATCATCAACAATCCCTGTAATTCCGCTGACAAAGTCACCACCCTTGATTTAGATCAAGTGTCTCGGCTTTCATCTTCCAATGTGCACCGCCAGGTTTTATATAGCAACGTCGCAGTATTAAGATTCTTTTCTTAATGATTCTTTATGATCCGCAACACAAAGCGATCAGTCACGCCACGAATTTCCGGCGCAAATACAGTTGCGCTGCGATCGTCTTCAATATTACGTAACAGCTTGCTGCTTGCTTCAACAAACATGCCTGCGTTCTGTGCCCCAGCCACAACCTGGGACTCCAATGCACGATGCAGCGCACCATTATCGTAAATTGGATGACCAGCATGTTCGATAATGCCAAGCACACCCCCTATCTTCAGCACACGGCGCATTTCCGCGAGAAAATCGACAACTGCATTTGAGTTATCTGAGCGATAAAATTCGTGGAATTCCAAAGCGATCACTGCCGCATCCAGCGAATTAGCAGGTAAACCGAGGTCATCGGGATTACGGGTCACACGTTCAACATTAGCCAGTCGATTATTGGCAAGCCGTTGATCGATGGCTTCAGCGGTTCTCTCCCCCCGATTACCAGACAGCGATGCAGCAGAATTCTGCATATACACTCTACCATTAGGGCCAACCGCATGGGATAAAACCTCAGTATAATACCCAGCCGCTGCTACTAGGTCGATTACGGTCATCCCATCTTCGATTCCAAGAAAATCCAGCACATGTGCCGGCCTGCGCCCCGCGTCCCGAGCCTTGTCTGCTTCCGGTCTGCCCGGATCGCTAACCAATGCCGCTGTTAATTATGTTATATCGATTGCCTGTGCCGCATTGCTGAAAACTATTAGCAAAGACATGAGAACTACTAGTAAATTTTTCATAGCATCCATCCTGTCGTTTTATTGTCATTCAATTAAGCTGCCCGAAACCAAGCATAAGCTCATTCGGTAGCCATTTAAACTATTAAGATACTCTTCTCCCCCTACACTTGACTCGTTTCTCCATACAGTTCGAATTGCAACTGAGGTAGACTGTGCCTATGCCACACATTCAAGAGGATCCTAGAGAACCCCCTCAATTTGAGGGTGAAAAAGTACTCTCCGTTACTAACCTTAATCGTATGGCAAAATTGCTTTTGGAAGACAACTTCCCAGCAGTTGTTGTAGAAGGTGAAATCTCCAATCTTGCAACCCCTGCATCCGGTCACTGGTACCTAACCCTCAAGGACAAGACTTCACAAATCCGTTGCGCCATGTTCGTCAATCGCAATCGTTTGGTGCGCTTTAAGCCCCAGAATGGTAAACAGATAATTGTGCGTGGGCGATTAAGCATATACGAAGGCCGGGGGGACTATCAGCTAATAGCAGATTCCATGGAAGATTCAGGCGATGGCGCCTTACGCCGGGCATTTGAGGAGCTGAAATCCAAACTACAGACAATTGGCCTGTTTGACGAAGATGCAAAGCAGGAAGTTCATTCCAGTTATGACCATATCGGTGTAGTGACTTCCCCAACCGGGGCTGCAATCCGAGACATACTGAGCGTCTTTGAACGCCGGTTCCCAGCTACCCTCGTCACACTATTCCCTGTCTCAGTACAAGGTGCCGAAGCGAAACAGGAAATCGTTAATGCAATCGAAACCGCAAACCGCTTACGTGGCAAGCTGGGTGTACAGGCACTTATCATAAGTCGTGGCGGGGGCTCTCTAGAGGACCTGCAGGCTTTCAATGAAGAGGATGTAGCTCAAGCTATTTTCGCCAGCGATCTACCCATAACCAGTGCTGTGGGCCATGAAATAGATTTTACAATTGCCGATTTTGTAGCCGACTTACGCGCACCAACTCCTTCTGCCGCCGCTGAACAGTTGAGTCCCTCTCAATTCGAGTATCTAGAAATCCTTCAAAGTTACCTACAACAATTTACTCGAACTATCGGAAAACGACTTCAGAGCGCCGATCGGACACTTGCGTTGATGTATAAACAGCTTAAGCGCCCCGATCGACGACTTCAAGAACACGCTCAGAAGCTGGATCGCTTTGAAGGTCAGTTGCAATTAGCAATACGCAACCGAATAGCCTTACAACATTCGGAACTATTGCAGCTGAAGCGCGGGCTGCAATTTATCACCCCTCTATCACGGATCCGGCAGTTACTCGATCAAGTAGGTGCCAAACTGAGGACAATGGAGCGATCTATGCAGGCCGATGTGCAAATTCGTCAAGCCAAACTAGGCGAGTTAAGCCGGGGCCTGGAAGCTGTTAGCCCGCTGAATACGCTTTCTCGCGGTTATAGCATCACTTACAATGCCGATATGAAAGTAATACGCCAGAGTGACGATGTCAAAACAGGTAGCGAGATTACTTCCCGGCTTAAAAAGGGCAGCATTGTCTCCACTGTGAAAGCAACCTTAAATGAGGATTCCTAAGTTGGAGATCTCCAGATTCAAACAGGTTTTATTAGCTGGAGCACTTATAACAGTATCTCATCTTGCTTCAGCCGCATTAATAGTAAACAGTCTGCCCCAATCTTCTATGGTACCTGGAGGTGTCGCAATTATTCCTACGGGTGTAGACGCCATAAGCGGACATTATAAAGAGCAACGCATATTGCTAGCTAATTATAACGAAGACCAATATGCAATCATTGGTATCCCCCTTAACGCCCACAGCGGTTCTCACCAGTTTGCTCTTGAGCTGGCGGGTGGTCAACGAAAGTTATTGCAATTTTCCATCGAAGATAAGGTATACGTAGAACAGCACATTACGATAACCAATGAACGCCAGGTAAATCCCAATTCTGAAGATATGATTAGAATCACACAGGAAAGTAGTGAAATGAATCGTGCTTTTTCCAGCTGGGATGAGGACCTAACACCGATTTTTACCATGCAGGTACCCGTAAAAGGCGTTAGAAGTAGTTCGTTCGGACTTAGACGTTATTTCAACGGCCAACCACGTAATCCTCATTCCGGAATGGATATCGCTGCTGATGAAGGCACACCGATTTACGCGCCTGCCCCAGGGATCATCTTAACTACCGGCAACTATTTTTTTAATGGTAACACCATCATCCTTGACCACGGTCATGGTCTTATCAGTCTTTATTGCCACATGAACACCATAGAAGTTAAACCCGGCACCCGGGTTGATAGTGGTACCCAAATAGGTAAAGTGGGACAAACAGGAAGGGTTACAGGACCTCATCTGCACTGGAGTGTTAATCTGAATAATACAAGGGTAGACCCTTCTCTATTTCTATTAGACTAAAAGGTTGATCGGGAAGCTCCGGTACTATGCTACCCACTTCATTTGCTAGATGATGTATTCCTAGTTAATTTACCCAGCTATACTCTGACAGGTCACACGAAACCAGTCAGATAGCCGAATCTAGGCCATCCTTCAAAGAATAATTGAAACCCTAGTATAGTAACTAGGAATTAGATGCAGGAAATTATTAGAGATGAGAAAAAGAGAGCAACAACGTAAGATAAAAAGCCAAAAACAACACGCGGCTAAGCAGCGTGAACAATCAAGGCGGCTCCTGATTAAAGTGGCGTTGTTCGGTGTTGCCCCCGTATTACTCCTATTTGTTTTATACACACTATTCAGTCAAGGCCCAACCTACTCACCGGTAGAAGTTGCTGAAAACGATCATATTCGTGGCCAAATAAGTAGCCCAGTTTCTATTGTGGTATATGCAGACTTTCAATGCCCAGCTTGTGCAACTGAGCATCAAACCATGACGCAACTATGGCCGAGTATTAGCGACAAAGCTCACCTTATCTTTAGGCATTTCCCTTTAACAGCGACACACCAGCATTCGTGGACGGCAGCGCTTTATGCTGAAGCAGCTGGCAGACAAGGGCAGTTTTGGGAGATGCACGATTTCCTATTTGCTGCCCAGACCATCTGGTCCCGGCTACCCACAGTTGAAGACGAATTTGAAAGTTATGCGCTAGAACTGAACCTTGATGTAGAACAATTAAGTGCCGACTTAGAATCTAATGAAACCATTCAGAAAGTGCGCAATGATCAGCGAGGAGGCAATGCTTCAGGTGTGCGTTCCACACCAGCAGTATTTATAAATGGCAGATTACTTGCCAGTCCTAGCCGAGCCCGAATCCTGGAAGTGGTGAATGAAGAATTTGAAGACGGCTCAAAACCTGTCACCGAATGATTGTTCATGGCCATCACCTAATGGGGGTAAATGTATGTACATGAATGTATGAGGGCAACCATAGAATGACCGACTTGCTACTTGTTTCGCGGCAGTAGCAACTAGTCACGGTCAAGGGGCAGCCCTGTTGATCAGGTTACATTCTGAGTTGTTAACCAATAATCCAGACCCTGAGCATTCAGTTCCATATCGAAACTAATAAGATGACAGATGGTCGCAACATCAGCGCCGCAGTGCTGGTCCAATAGATAATTGATACTATCTTGAAGAATGCATTCGCTGATACGCTTGCAGCGGTTTTCCGAGCTGGCGAATTCCTGAGCAATTGCTGCATAATCCCTGATCGCCTGCCGCAGTAATTTGGCCAGACCCTCTGCGCCTTCATGCATACCAAAATGGGTGATGAATACCCTAGCTGGACTCAGCTCCATTAATTTATCAAGAGTTTCCAACCAGGCATCAGGGTCAAATTGAACAGGCGTGGTGGGCGGGAATATAAATCTCCTTCGACCTAGATTTAATTCCGGATAACTGGCTCCAAAGGTATCTCCTGTGAACAAGCCACTACTCTGCTCATCATAGATGCAGTAATGATGCCTGGCATGACCAGGAGTATCGATAAAAAGTAATTTTCTACCATTAAAATCCAATTCGAAACCATCTGTGGCTTCCTGTATTCGCTCTACAGCAACCGGGATCAATTTTCCAAACATTTTTTTGAAGGCTTTCTCGCCGTATACTGCCTGCGATCCTTGTATTAACTTAGTGGGATCAGCTAGGTGACGGGCAGCATGGGGATGGGCCAATAGCGTGGCTTCCGGAAATTTTTGCATTAATTTTCCGGACGCACCAGCGTGATCGAGGTGTACGTGAGTCGGCATAATATAGCTAATTTTTTCGTTGGCTATACCCTTGCGCCTTAAGACTTCTTGTAAGATAGAAACAGAATTGTTGGTGCCAGTATCAACAAATCCCACCATGCCATCGTGCTCTATTAAATAGCAGGCAGCCAGCCCCGATCGGTATAACTGGGTATCAATGCAGGTAATTCCATACCCTAGATCGTGATAACGAATTTCATCCGACAAGTACCAATTCTCCTTTATATCAGATGTCTGGCAATTATTACGGTGAGGGATATTGTTCCAGACATTGAAGAAAAGTATTCCGGTCAATATTGCCACCAGAAAGAACAATAGCAACAGTCCCGTCTTTTACTACCAATTTGTTGGCCAGCAGAGCAGCCAAGGCAACCACTCCTCCGGGTTCTACTATTAGTTTAAGGTAACGAAAAGCGTACGAGATTGCATGCGCCACATTGTCTTCGCTCACGACCAGAAAATCGTCCACTGTTTCACTATTTATCGACCAAGTAATTTCTCCTGGTGTTGTTGCCATTAGAGCATCACACATAGTGGGCACAGTACCATCGATCCTGACCCTTTTGCCGGTGCGCTTGGATAATAAATGATCGTCATAGTTTTCCTGCTCAATGCCATAAACTGCAGTTTCAGGAGATATTGCCTTAACTGCGGTGGAAGAGCCCGCCAATAATCCTCCCCCTCCACAAGGTATGAGCACCTGATCCGGGATAGTATCCAGAGCGGCAAGCTGCTCCATGATCTCAAGCCCGCAAGTACCTTGTCCCGCAATGATATCCAGATCCTCAAAGGCTGGTACCAATGTTGCACCCGTGCTCACTGCGATATTTGCTGCAATATCCTCCCGAGATTCGGTGGTCCGGTCATAAAAAAAGATTGTTGCTCCTAGCTGCTCTGTTCCCTCCAGCTTTAAAAGTGGTGCATCCGTTGGCATGACGATTGTGGCCTTGATACCCAGCAATTTTGCCGCCAGCGCTATTCCTTGAGCATGGTTTCCAGAGGAAAAGGCAACTACACCTCGCGCGCGTTGCGCTTCGTCCATTTGACTTAGTTTGTTGTAGGCTCCGCGAAACTTGAATGCACCAATATGCTGCAAGCACTCCGGCTTAATGTAGACCCTCGCGCCCACCTGTTCATTAAGATAGCGATTCTGGTGAATTGGTGTCTTGATCGTCACGCCTCGCAATCGATCAGCAGCGTCGCGAATATTTTGTATACCGATTGACATGGTTTTATCTTTTTAGGTATTTACGATTTTTTATAATCTTACGCTTCCTAGCTACCTGCTTGTTAGTAAGATGCTTTTCACTCTTAATGTAAGGATTATCGTCGTTACGTAATTCGATGCGTACTGGTGTGCCTTCTAACTTTAAATTTTTCCTGAATGTCTTCTCCAGATAACGAGTATAATGACTAGGAAGTTTCCCCGATTGTTTTCCATGAATCACGATAATTGGGGGATTATGCCCCCCTGCATGGGCGTAGCGTAACTTGATTCGACGGCCATTAACGATCGGCGGAGCGTGATCAGCTACGGCATTCTGTAGCACTCGGGTTAATCGGTTTGTTGTTAATTTTTTGCGGGCTGAATTATAAGCGGTATGTATCGATTTATATAAATCTCCTACCCCAGTCCCATGAAGAGCAGAGATAAAATGGATTTTAGCAAAATCAACAAAGGTGAGCCGTCGACGGATTTCTGATTTGACCAAGTCTTTTCCTTCCTTATCCATACCGTCCCATTTATTTATCGCGATCACCAGTGCCCGGCCGGTTTCAATGACATAACCTAATAAGTGCAGGTCATGTTCCACAATACCTTTATGTGCATCGAGTATAAGAATAACAAGGTTTGAATCCCCAATAGCCTGCAGAGATTTCACGACGGAAAATTTTTCAACTACCTCCTTAGTTTTGCCCCGCCGTCTAATCCCTGCAGTATCAATCAGCGTATATTTTTTTCCTAGCCGTTCA
>JAKUTG010000062.1:0-10552 GCA_022447905.1 Pseudomonadales bacterium
GGCACGTTCACGGATGATATCTGCGTAGGTCTCTATGTTCGCCGTACCGGGGGCGTTGATGACCAGCTCAGACAAGTAGTCCGTCCCACCGGCACCTTCCAGCTCGGTAAGACTGTCGAGAGACTCTGTTAGAGTGACCACATCGATGGGGCTACTCACTTCACCATGCTGGGCCATTACCTTGAAAATGAGCTGATGCTCGGGCCGATAAAAATCATCCGGCAGCAGCACATCAGCGATATTGTCCCAAACCGTGTTGTCTATCATCAGGCCTCCGAGCACGGCCTGCTCTGCCTCCACTGAGTGGGGTGGGACCTTGAGAGCTGTCAGGTTAGTGATACTATTATCCTGCTTGGGCAGACCATTAGCTTCGAAAGTTTCAGTCATCTGGGATTCAATCGTGGGAAAATAAAAAGCACCAAGTGAGTGTACTACCTCATTGGTGCTTTTTGAATAAAGCGAGCTACTTTAACGGTGCTTAAAACCGATATTATTTATGCTCCTCTTCTATGTTCGCTTCACCTTGGTCAGTGGTTTCAGATTCTGTCTCGGCAGCTGATTCTGCTTTTTCCACTGCTTCAGCTTCTTCAATTTCCTCGATTATACTTCCGTCATCACTCACTTCGGCTGCCGACTTAAGGCCTGTCACTGTCACGTGCACAGGTACGTTGATACCGTAGCCCAGATCCAGGTTAACTTGGTATTCGCCCAATTCTCGAATGGCCCCATGGGGCATTATGACTTGGCTCTTAATAATATCTGAACCGTTCTGCAAATTAAGAGCTTCAGCGATATCACGAGTGCCGACAGAACCAAACAACTTACCTTCGTCGCTAGCGTTGACTTCGATTCTGAGGCTAGCTCCGTCAACCTTCTTCGCTTTGCTTTGTGCTTCAGCAACCTTAGAGTCATGCGCCGCCATTAACTCGGCTTTACGCTGTTCAAACTCCGACAAATTCTCCTTTGTGGCTGGAATTGCCTTGCCTTGGGGAAACAAAAAGTTCCTGGCATAACCCGCTTTTACGTTGGCCGTATCCCCAATCTCCCCAAGCTTGCCAAGCTTCTCCTGCAGAATAACATTCATGTTTCCTTCCTCTTTTTTACTCGTTTAGCTATATCAGTTTGCTAAAAATGTATTTCAGGTAGACTGCTGCAACCGTGATCGGAAATCATACCAACTGTCTACTAGAGCCAACAGTACTATCAACAGCAATACCGTCGGCGATACTATTAGCAAAGCATAAAAAGCTACCAGCCACAGGCTTGACAGCTTCTTGTTAACTACCACTGCATGCACTAAGGCTATGCCAGAAAATAGCAGTGGTAAAATCAAATAAAATACCCAACTTTGCGGTATTAACAGCTGATAGGAGCCCAGCAACATGAGTCCCGCCAAACCCAATGCCATTTTTTGTCCTATGCGTAATTGGTGAAACTCTTTCTGAAAGCCACCTGGGTTGAAAACCGTAGCTTGCATCCAGCGCGCCAGCATCAATAAAACTATTGCCAAGAACATATAACCAACGCCGATGAAGCCGCCTATACTTTCCCGTAAATCTTCCAATTGTATTCCCTGTAAGTTGTTAGTGACCAGTAACAACTCCAACTGCTGGAATAACCCATCAAGTACAGCTGGCTGCAAGCGAAGATAGATTTCTACACCCAGTCCAATTGCGATTGTAGCCACTAGAGTAAATTCCCAAGACTCTGTCTCTCTCAGCAACCAAGCTAGGCCGCTGATACCGAATAGCATAATCAAAGGGGCTATATCTCCAACAATCGCCCAGGCTCCGATCGGCAATATTGCCCAGGCAAATATGATAGCTACTTCCAGAGCTCCCTTACGCAATACCATCAATCCTACAACTACTGGATTTAGTAAGTTAACTAGCGGAATTAGGCCAAGGAATACCACCGCCATTATAGCCTGCTTCCTACCGCTCATTACGAATTCAGCGAGGCCGCGCATTTAATTCCCAGTTAAACCTGGTGACTATCCGTATACGGAATGAGCGCCAGATATCTTGCTCTCTTAACTGCCGTTGCTAGCTGGCGTTGATAACGAGCCTTGGTGCCAGTGATGCGACTCGGGACAATTTTCCCAGTCTCGGATATGTAAGCCCTCAAGGTTTCCAGATCTTTGTAATCTATTTCCTTGGTTCCTTCTGCGGTGAACTTGCAGAATTTACGCCGACGAAAATAACGAGCCATAATTTAATTCCTGTAAAAAATATCGAGAAAACTATTATTCTTTCAAATCTGTATCAGGGGTAGCCTCATCTTCAGCCGGCAACACCTCGGCGATTTCTTCGATTTCGCTATCGATTGTTTCTTCTTCAGATTGCATGTCAGCATTACTATCTTCTATGGCCGGAGAGTCCGGGCCCGGTTCCTCTTCATCGGTAGGAGCCTCGACGGCATCCTCATTAGCAGCCTTGGTAGCAGCCTCGGTAGCAGCCCGGGTAGCAGCCCGGGTAGCGGCTTCAGCAGCAGCAGCTTCTTCAAGCTTGCGTTTTGCTTCGGAACGGGCTTTCCGTTCTTTGGTCTCTCGCTCACTTTTCAGAATCAGAGATTCTTCTGTGATGGTATCCTTGCATTTAATCACTAAGTTGCGCAGAACTGCATCGTTAAATCGAAACAAGGCGGACAACTCTTCAAGCGTCTCACCCCTACACTCAATGTTCATCAAAACATAGTGGGCCTTGTGAATCTTATTGATGGGATAGGCTAGCTGACGTCTACCCCAGTCTTCCGTTCGGTGTACCTTGCCACCGTTATCGGCCATAAGTTGGGTATAGCGCTCGATCATCCCGGGCACCTGTTCGGACTGGTCCGGGTGTACCAGGAATACTACTTCATAGTGTCTCATAGAGACTCCTCTTGGGTGCAGTCTTCCAACAAACGCTAGAGCGCGTGGTAAGACAAGGAGTTACGTGGGATGGAGAACGTCTCCACCGGCGGAAAAAAGGGGATTCTAGGAAATGTAGGTATTAGATGCAACTGAATTCGCCTAATTCAGTCTAATATGGCGCTGCCTGATCGCTTCAAACAACAATATGCCTGTAGCCACTGAGACATTGAGGCTGCTGACCACACCGGGCATTGGAATAGAAACTAGGAAATCACACTTTTCGCGGGTCAAGCGTCTTAATCCCCTGCCCTCCGATCCCATTACCAGCGCAAGAGGGCCAGCGAGTTCCTGCTCGTAAAGAGACTTTTCTGCATTCGCATCAGTTCCTACCAGCCAGATGCCTCGCTCTTTAAGTTGTTGTAAACAGCGTGCCAAGTTAGTGACCACGACCAGGTTAACTGTTTCAGCCGCCCCACTTGCAACTTTTCTGACGGTTGCATTCAGGTTGGCGGAGCGATCTCTGGGAATAATTACGGCGTGCACACCGGCGGCACCTGCTGAGCGCAGACAAGCACCAAGATTGTGGGGGTCAGTAATTTCGTCAAGCACCAAGAGCAAAGGATCCGAGTCCAGTTCTCTCAAAAGTTGAAGCAGCGCCGCTAAGTCCAGCGATTTGCTCTCTCCCTCAAAGAGTGCGACTACCCCGTGATGTACGCCCGTCGTCTTTTTGTCCAAATCTTCCTTCCCCAACTCTTCAGTAGGTATCTGTGCGCTTTTTGCAATGAGCCGAAGCTCCTGTAGGCGCTTGTCCCTGCGTTCTGCTTGAAACATTACTCGGATGACATTTTCAGAGCTGTGTTTTAACAGTTCCATCACTGAGTGTATCCCTATAGTCATGTAAGATTGTTTTGCCATTTAGTTCGTAACTTGTCCTTTGTAGGCTCATGAAGAGCGGCGCCGTAAAGTTCTAGTCTTCCTCTCTGTTTTATTATGTACCCCTTTACTAATTTTCTTTTTACTCGTCTTCTTAGGCGTGGACATTTTGGATTTATGAATTCTTGATGATTTCGACTTCTTCTTTTTAACAGAGATTTTAGATTGTTCGGTCCGTGTATTTGTTTTGCTATTCTTGGTTTTTGCCCTCTTTGCTTTCGTCTTACTACCTACAATCCGCAAATCAATTCTTTTCTCATCTAGATCCACCCGTATCACTTCAATTTGCACAGTATCGCCGAGGCTGTAAACTTTGTGCCTACGCTCCCCCTCCAAGCAATGCCGAACTGGATCGAAATGATAATAGTCATTGCTAAGTTCAGTAATGTGCACCAAACCCTCTATATAGATATCTTCCAGTTCTACGAACAGCCCAAAACTCGTTACTGCCGCAATCACGCCCACAAATTCGTCTCCAACGTGATCTTGCATATACTCACACTTCAACCAGTCGATCACACTGTAACTGGCTGCATCCGCCCGGCGCTCCGCCACCGAACAAATCTCACCGAAATGAACCATATTATCTTTGTTATATGGATAGATCTCGTCTTTCGAAAATCGCGAGGTAGCTTTGTGCCTTTGCACATGAACTCCTTTGTGATTTCGTATCAAACTGCGTATTGCCCGGTGTACCAACAAATCAGGATAACGTCGAATTGGCGAGGTGAAATGTGTGTACGCTGAAAACCCCAACCCGAAATGACCCTCATTTTCTGGCTTATACATTGCCTGCATCATGGAACGAATCAACATAGTTTGCAGCAGATGCCGATCTGGTCGTTTTGTAATTGCCTGAAGCACCTGCTGGTAATCTCTTGGGGATGGCTTATCACCACCAGCCAGATAAAGCCCCTGCTCACCTAGATACTCGCGAAGGCTCTCCAGCTTGTCGGTACTAGGTCCTTCGTGAATACGATACAGGGCAGGAAGCTTGTCTTCTTCAAGCACCCGCGCTGCTGCCACATTTGCACTCAACATGCACTCTTCGATGAGACGATGAGCATCGTTTCGTTCTACCGGGACAATTTCACGAATCTTCTTGTCTTCACCAAAGATGATGCGAGTCTCTGCAGTGTCAAATTCCAATGCACCATTACGATCCCGATTAGTCCGCAGCACCTTAGAGAGGGGATATAAATTATCGAGATGGGTAACCACCAGATTACGCCGCCGCCTGAGTCGCGGCTGCATTTTTTTCGCTGCGTTTGTCTCGGCTTGTTGGACAATTTCAGCAACTTCCGTGTAAGTCAACCTAGCGTGAGAATGTATCAAGGCTTCATAAAAGGTGTAATCTGTCATTTCCCCTTTAACAGAAATCTGCATTTCACAAACTATTGCCAGTCGATCTACTTTGGGTTTTAACGAACACAGGTCGTTGGAAAGCTTCTCCGGCAACATCGGAATTACGTGCCCAGGAAAATACACTGAAGTACCCCGGTTAATTGCCTCTTCATCCAGGCCGCTACCCACTGCCACATAGTGTGAAACATCGGCTATCGCCACGTACAGTGTCCAATTACCACGTTGATGGAGATGAGCAAATACAGCGTCATCGAAATCTTTGGCATCTTCGCCATCGATCGTCACAAATGGAATTTCACGCAGATCGAAACGCCCCTCGCGCTCTAGCTCAGACACATTTTTGGGAAACTGCGCTATTTCTCTACTAACTGTTTTCGGCCATTCGTTGGGTATCTCATGACTACGCACCGCAATGCCGATCTCTACCCCCGGAGTTGTTATGTCCCCAAGTATTTCAACGATTCTTGCGACAGCCTTGCGCCTTTTTTCTGGGTATTTAACAAGTTCTGCCACCACATACTGCCCTTCCTTTGCGTTCGCTGTCTGATCATCGGGTACCAGAATCTCGTGGTTAATGCGCTTGTTGTCAGGTATAACCAAGCTGAAGCCTTGCTCGTGATAAAAGCGGCCGACAATATGAGTATGTCGGCGCTGCAAAATTTCAACAGCTGTGCCCTCTCTTCGCCCACGGCTGTCGAATCCGGTAAATCGAGCTAGAACTTGGTCACCGTCAAAAAGCTTTTCCATTTCGCGCAGACCAAAAAAAAGATCGTCGGAGCCGTCGTCTGGAATAAAGTAGCCAGCTCCGTCTTTGGTTCCCTTGATTCGACCTTTAATAAGATCCATGTGGGCAGCCAGTCCATAGACGCCACGGCGATTACTAATTACTTGTCCATCCTGCCTCATTTTAATTAAGCGATTCCGCAGTCCCTCAATTTGTTGTTCTTTCTTAAGACCCATTTGCTTGCAGAGCTTTGTATGCGCTATTGGCTTACCCACTTCTTCGAGGTGCTTAATAATCGCATCCCTACTCGGGATTTTTGGGGTATAGATATTCGATTCGCTCTGAGAGAACGAATGGCTCGATTTCTTGAGTTTAGATTTTGGGGAGGGCATTAGGAATGAGCGAAGTATACACTCCTAGCTCCTAAATGTCTGTGACACATGGATATTGACACTGGATAGCTGCCCCGATAAAGTGGCGCTCCCGGACTCGGGTGGGTGAGCCAAGCAGGTTATACTGAGTTCTAATTTAGCGGAGGTTAACAACATCTTTCTGTGAACGATGGTGGAATAAATTGGAGCACTGCACCCAAGCTGTCTCTAACCCGCCGGTTAAGACAAGCAGGGCCACTGTTCAAACCATAGACTTTACGCCCAGGTGGTGGAATTGGTAGACACGCTAGCTTCAGGTGCTAGTGGCCTTATGGCCGTGGAGGTTCAAATCCTCTTCTGGGCACCATTACCTTGCGGTTCTGTTCGCTTAATCGCTAACACAGTCGCTAATTTTCAACGGTTGAGCACCGTAAAGTTGAATACCCCCGAGTAAGTCGAGGGATCATTCTCAACTACAGTAACCCATTCTAACCGATACCCGCCTATGGTAACGGGGTCTATAATTTCAATCATCAGATCATTATCAGCCATAGTATGTAAACCGCGCAGCTGATGTTCACCATTAGGACCGACAAGCCTGAGACTGCTTTGAGATACATTGGGTAGTGCATCAAAATAGAGTCTCAGAGTGCGCGGGGCGCGAGTAAGCTCTGATCCGATTTCAGGTTCAGCTCTCAACAGTGGTGAGTATGCAGCGTTTGTCACGCAGCTGATTAGTTGTGAGCAGAGAAGCACGAACACAAACTTATACTCAAACTTAATCATAAATCACTCCTGATAGTAGTCCGATCATTAATGGGCCTAAAGCCGATCAAAACTGTCAAACTAAAGAGCTACTATTTGGCCGAGTTTACCGACTAAAAGCAAGACTGAGTTACTATTTATTTGATTTTCCGGAAAGGAATTTAAAGACCGCACATACAAAAGATTATTCAGTGAACGTGTCTCATGGGATCTTTGAGCCAGCGCCCTTCTCTCTGCTTTTTTACTTCTGATAATTCCTTGGAAAACTGATCAAGTTTCATCGTGATCTCGGCTTCCATTTTCTTTTTTTGATATTGTTGGGCGTTTTTGATTTCCGGCTCTTGCAAGGAATCCATATTGGGCTCTTCGACTACTACTTGAGCGAGTTTATTCATTCTTTATAACCCCACCTTCTGTCAAATAAAATGCCAACTATCATTTTGTGGTATTTTTTTTATACCTGTTTGTTGCTTCTATTGCCGTTGGTTTAGAGCCATATAGTTTTTGTTATTTTTTGCTATTTCAAAGGTGACGCATTTTGCGAAATATCTTATCGAATTATTGCTTATAAAGTACGCGTAGCCCAGAAAATTCAATAAGTTAGATCGCACGATCCATCGCAACATATAGTGTTAATAAAACAAAGTCAAACAATATCTAGTGATTTTCAAGCTTTTTTTTGCCATTTCAGATTAACTCTAAAAAATGTTGTACCAGCCCCCCCTCCAAGTTTTTCACCACGAGCCATGACTAATATCTAACGATAATTCTGATACCTAGCGGGTGAAACTCATTTTTTTATACTTTAGTTTGTACAATTCAGAATACATATTAATTGGGTGTCCTTTAATTTGTTCTAATGAAAACACAGTCGTTACCCACTTTTTGTGCAATTTCGATCTATTCAGATAATTTTTCGACCGGCTAATCAATTAGAACAGGTTTTACCTGCTCGACATTCGACATCCCCGTTGCTCGTACACTGAGGATCAATAACAAAGGATATGTCTTTGGAAGTGTTTGTTAGGTTCCGTACAGCCGCCTTGCTGCACGTGCACTTCTAATCCATTTATGGGGATGTTTGAAATCGACTCCGGCTTTAATCCGGTTCCTATGAAAATGCACCAAGGAACTCTCAGAGCCTGCTGCAACAGAATAGTGCCGAGGAAAAGTATTCACGCTGCCCAACCAGGCCGCCGGCGCTATCCCGATGCCCTCTAAGACACTTTGTTTTTTCGAGCAAGCGAATCGCTGTTGCCCTTTTTGTTTGTTTAAACCCTGGCACCTTGGAAGTAGTTTCCAGTAACTCAAAATAATTCTGTTGGATCACTGGTAAAATTGAGCGTGAAAATCTCTGTAACTCGCGCTGCGATTTTAAATCGCATTTTTTTTCGAATTATGATGGACTGTTAGGTGTTTGACAGAGCGTCTGGTCAACAATCGCCGCTGACGATAACTACGATTTCGAACTTTCCTAGCGTGACTAATGAGTCGCTCTTGTATGGATGTAAAATCACTGCCATCCAATAATTCACTCACTCCAGCGCGAATCGGATTGAGATCCACATAAGCCATGCAAGTGAATAAAGCTTTTTCATCCAGCAATGCCTGGCTTTTGAATCTACCCTCCCAAAAACGGCCCTTGCAATCATCTTCCCGATTCGCCTGCCTAGCGATCGGCTCTTTGAGACAACGCATGAACCAGCTGATGTCCATCAGGCGTTCACGCCACAACTCGACGCGTTGGCGCAGTTGCTTCTTTGCCACTCTTGCCTTTTGATTCCTATATAAAGTCTCAATTAATAATCCGTTTCTAGGAAATAACGCCGTCCAGCGCTTGATGACTTCGTCATCACTCCAGCTGTTTGCGCGATCATGATCAACATGTAATACCAGATGGTAATGATTACTCATGATGGGATATGCACATGCGTCAACGGAAAATTGAGCGGCCAGCTGTTTGATACGTATGAATAGCCAACGCTTGCGGTGATCTAGATTTTTTCCTGATACAGGATCATCTCCGCACAAAAAGGCGCGTCTCACACAGTGCGAAATGCAGTCGTAATAAGATGTACCCTGCAGAGATACTTGTTGGTAACGAGCCTGAGTCATTTAATTTAATCTTATTTTTATCGCCACACGAGACGCGGGCGAGCGAACGGTTTTAGAGGGTTTGTAGTACTATGCAAGTTATAGTTTATGTGCACTCAAACTAGAACTGACACAAGCCAGAAAAGCGAGACACTATTAGCACAAAACAGGAAAGAGTTATGCGAATCGGAGTAGACTTGGGCGGTACCAAAATCGAGGGCATTATTCTGGACGACGAAGGATCTATCAGAGAGAAAATTCGGATAGAAACACCTTACGATCAGTATGACGCGACCCTTGAAGCCACTTGCGAAATCGTAAATAAATTGCAAGCAAAAGCAATTCCTAGATTCACCGTCGGCATTGGCACGCCAGGTGCTCTCTCGTTACCTAGCAAATTGATGAAGAATAGCAATTCGGTCTGTCTGAATGGGAAACCCTTCAAACAAGACATCGAGTTGCGGCTTGGTTATGAGGTTCGTATGGAGAACGACGCTAATTGTTTTGCGCTTTCCGAAGCCCATTATGGTGCTGGAATAGATTGTTTCTCGGTATTTGGAGTTATATTGGGGACCGGCACTGGCGGCGGCATTGTCGTCAACAAACAGCTAGTTACCGGGCCGAACAATATCACAGGGGAATGGGGCCACAATTCAATCCCCGTTTCAGTGCAGAAATTAATCGCCAATGATCGCACCTGTTACTGTGGGCGCCGGAATTGCATCGAGACTGTGCTTTCTGGCCGAGGCTTAAAGCAAACTTATTTCGAACAAGAGGGACAGCAACTCGAACCAATAGAAATAACCCAGCGTGCTGAACAGGGCCATTCAAATGCGATGGAGTGCATCCAACGCTATTGCCAACAACTTGCACGCTGTTTGGCATCTGTCATAAATATAGTTGATCCAGAATTGATTGTCCTTGGCGGCGGGTTGTCCAATATCCGCGAACTTTACAGTACGATGCCAGATTTCCTAGAAGAGTTTGTTTTCACTGATGTGGTTCGGACCAGGCTTTCTCGACCGAAGTTTGGTGACGCCAGCGGAGCCAGAGGTGCAGCTTGTCTCTGGGCCCCCTAGTCTTGCCAGCTTCCAAAGGGGTGGCGCAGGACTATGGTTTCTTGGCGATCGGGGCCTGTGGAGATAATATCGACCGGTACCTCCATCAATTCTTCAATATATCTAATGTAAGACCTCGCATTCTTCGGTAGATCGTTCATGCTCCTCGCGCCCAAAGTTGATCCTTCCCATCCCGGAAATTCTTCGTAAATGGGCTCGAGGCTCTTGAACGTTTCCATATCCATCAGGCTAGGTGCAATGTTTCCTCCCATGCCTTGGTAACCCGTACAAATCTTTACTGTGTTTAGACCATCGAGAACATCGAGCGTGGTCAAACAGATTCCCGAAACGCTGTTGATACGCATCGCCAGTTTTACCATTGCCGCATCAA
>JAKUTG010000063.1:0-10527 GCA_022447905.1 Pseudomonadales bacterium
ACCATGCACCAGACTCTTTCTCTTCACCAAGCGTTACAAACAGGTCCCTTAGAAAACCGGCATCGATGGCCATCTCCGTTGAGGGCGTTCCACTAGCTAGATACACACGACGTTGCGGATACAAAACTTCAATATCAGCGCCATTCCTTCGTACCATGATCTGCGCTTCATCGCCTATATAGTTTGGTCCAGTAACCGGTGCACTCTGCACAAAAGTAAAACTGTAAACATCCAGCTCGGTACTTTGCCCCGGTTGCAGCAAAACACTTTTTTCAGAGCTAAAATAGCTAGTCAGACCAACCCCCACGAACATAACAGCGACACCGAAATGCGCTGCCTGCATGCCATAATAACTAAGACTCAATGAACCCAATCCCTGCCATATCGTTGCCTTATTGGTGGCCTTATTCGATATATCTTTCACTATACTCAAGGTAATCCAGGCCCCAAATGCGACAGTTAACGTCGCCACCAGAGAAAACTCTAATAGGACAATAAAAGGAAGCACCACGCCAACAACCACTCCGGCCATCGCCACCTTGCCCAGTTGTTGTATTAAGTATGCCGTAGAAGTGCGTTTCCAACGACTCCACGGTCCGACTCCAAGAAACAAAACCAATATGATCATGAGAGGTACGAAGATGGCATTGAAGTATGGCGGGCCGATCGATATCAAATCACCCGTAACTGCCTGGTAAACCATCGGAAATAATGTACCGAGAAATATCGAGGCCGACGCTACTACCAATATTACGTTATTAACCAATAAGAAAATTTCACGCGACACCAAGTCGAATCCAAACTCGCTCTTCATTAGGGATGCACGGAAAGCAAAGAGTAACAAGGCACCACCCACTGTAACCCCTAAAATACCAAGTATAAAAAACCCTCGGGATGGATCGCTCGCGAAGGCGTGCACAGATGTCAACAACCCAGAACGCGTAATAAATGTACCAAGAAGGCTGCCAGAGAAAGCGAGGATCGCCAGCAGTACAGTCCAATTTTTAAACATACCTCGCTTCTCGGTCATAGCCAGAGAATGAATTAATGCTGTACCAAACAACCATGTTATAAGAGGCGGGTTCTCGACAGGGTCCCAGGCCCACCAACCACCCCAACCAAGCTCGTAATAAGCCCACCAACTGCCTAGAGCAATACCTATAGTTAGTATAGCCCATGCAATATTAGCCCATGGCCTTGACCACCGCGCCCAGGCAGCATCCAACCTGCCGCTCAGAAGAGCGGCGATGGCAAAGGCGAATACGACTGAATAGCCGACATAGCCCATATAAAGCGTCGGTGGGTGAACTATGAATCCGAAATCCTGCAATGCCGAATTCAAATCTGCGCCATCAGCCGGGGGTAGCGGTACTATGCGGTCGAATGGATTAGAGGTCGCAAGCATAAACAAAATGTAGGCGCCACACAGAAAACCCAATACTCCGAGTACCCGTGCCACAAAATCAATGGGTACGCTCTTGCTAAAAATAGCAACTGCAAGCATCCAGCCCGCTAACATAAAAGTCCATAACAAGAATGATCCTTCGTGCCCACCCCACACCGCCGTCAATTTATAGCGTGTAGGTAAGGCTGAATTGGAATGTTGAGCAACAAACTGTACCGAAAAATCATCAGTAGCAAAGGCATAGGCAAGAATCAGGATAGAAATCCCGAGAAACACGAATACACCAGCCGTAAGAGGCCGCGCCAAGCTCATCCACAGCAAATTATTTCGATGAGCTCCGATAATAGGGAAGACACCAAGTATAATACTTAAACAGAACGCTAGTATTAGCGAAAACTGACCGAGTTCAGGGATCATTTTATGTTTCCGGCTGCGAGCTTAAGAGATGGTTCTCCGCAGAAGCGCCAGCCGCATCCAATGCAGCTTTGACTTCCTGCGACATGTAATTCTCATCATGCTTGGCAAGCACGCGAGACGCCTGAAAAACACCCAAATCATCTATGGCTCCCTCAACTACAATTCCCTGTCCTTCCCGAAATAAATCCGGAAGTATACCTTCATAATGAATCGTCACTTCGTTGATATAATCAGTCGTGGCAAATTGAACTCGAAGGCTGTCGTTGGCTGATCGAAAAGAACCATCTTTAACCATGCCGCCGATACGAATTCGTTGTCCGGTTTCAACCTCGCCTTGTGCAACTTGAGTTGGCGTGTAAAACAGGTTGATATTCTGACTAAGAGCAAAAAGGGTCAATCCGATTGCCAGGCTCAAACCCGTCGTTATAAAGAGAATAATACTGAGCCTTTCTTTACGATGAGGTTTCATGTGCCTTCTCCAACACGAAAAGTTAGATTCTCAACCTCATTATTATCTTCATTTAGGGACAGTATTTCCTTATTAAGGATCAAGCGTCTTTTTTGTTCAAGGACGATTTGTCTTTTTCGAATTAGCGGATAAGTGAGATTAACAGAAAAGAACAGTGCAAACAGTGCATATACGAGCCATACGTTAAACGCATAACCACCCATGTTTAAAAATTCGCCGACGCTGGAAAATTGTATTAAATCAAACATACTTCTTAGCTCTGACTACTAAATAGCCTCAATTATTACCCATATTACGGTTCAGGTCGCCTGAACCAGTTGCTGTACCCACTCGGAACGCCGCTCCCTGACGAGAATTTCATTCCGCATCGCTAGAATCAGGCTTACCGCAAAAAACAGATAAACCGCAAAAATCATGATAACTAACGGTATCCATACCTCTGGTGGATTGGGCGCCTCGTTGGACAAACTAAAAGGGCTAGACGGCTGGTGCAGAGTATTCCACCAGTCGACCGAATACTTAATAACGATGACGTTGATACAACCCACTATGGAAAGCACTGCGCACGCCTTAGCTGCCGCTTCAGCATCTTCCAATGCTGAACGCAGCGAGATGACCCCTATTAAGAGAAAAAACTGCAGTAGCATCGAAGTAAGTCGACCATCCCAAATCCACCAAGTACCCCAAATGTCGCTCCCCCAAATCGATCCCGATGCCAGCGCGAGCGCTGTGAACCAAGCACCTAGAGGCGCAGCTGTCTTGGCTACTATATCAGCGAGTTTCATCCGCCATACCAACGTAATCGTCCCAGCCAGGGCCATTAACGGAAAAAAAGCCAAAGAAATACTAGCGAATGGTACGTGAATATACATGATTCGAATGGTGTTGCCCTGCTGATAATCAGGGGGTACAAAAAGCAAAGCCCAAATTATCCCTACGATTAGCAAAAAGGCCATGGGACCAATGAGCCAGGGTAACCATTTACCCGACAACTCATAGAACCATTTTGGTGAACCCAGTTTTGAAAACCATAACCACATAAATTTTCTACTTCCTTAGTATTGGAGAACCGGACCTCGGATCAAGAACTCCAATGTACCATGCCCTCCTTGTTAACCATGTAACGTACTCTAACTAATTGTAATTAGCCAAGAATACCATATTCAGGGTACATCTCGGTCAATTTACGCTGATGCGAAGTGCAGCCGCTGAAGCGAGAGGAGCCAATGAAATCGAAGCCAGTAACATAGCGCCCATAATAGCTAGATAACCTGCCAACGAGGCTCCATTAAGCGTCTGCTGTACGGCCATGGTTCCAGCGATAAGTACTGGAACACTCATGGGTAACGTAATAACTGCCAGGATCAATCCCCTGCTTCCCAGCCCCACAGTCAATGCCACACCAATTGAACCCAGTAAGCTCAAGACCGGGGTGCCTAGCAGTAACGTAACAAACAAAGTCCCAAAGGATTCAGCGGGCAGATTTAGCATGTAGCCGATTAATGGCGATACCAGCACCACAGGTAAGCCACTGATCAACCAATGCGCAAGGTTCTTCGCCAATACCATGAAGTAGAGTGAATGGGGAGCGAGTAGTAGCTGTTCCAGAGAACCGTCCTCGTAGTCCGCTCGATAAAGATTATCCATGGCAAGCAACGAGGCAAGCAAAGTAGAGATCCATAGCACACCTGCAGCAATTTCACTGAGTCGATCTGGTTCCGGTGATATACCTATCGGGAACAAAGTAGCTACTATAAGAAAAAACATAAAAGGATTAACCACCTCATTCTTTCTTTTATAAGCTATCAACAAGTCGCGCCTTAAAGTTGCCTGAAAAGCTTTTATTGTTGTAGTTCGTTCAATACTCATAAATCTACCGTCAAACTAGAGTCAATTCTTTTACGCCTGCTACCTGCAAGTTGTGATGCGTAGTGACAATAACGGCGCCACCGCTATTAGCGTGGTTACTTAGTAGCTCTTCGAGTTGTTTTACTCCTCTGGAATCCAGAGTAGTGAACGGTTCATCGAGTACCCAAAGCTTTGCCGTGCTAATCAGTAACCTAGCCAGCGAAACTCGTTGCTGTTGGCCTGCAGACAAAGTGAAGCACTGAGATTCTTCAAAGCCATGCAGCCCGACTTCTTGTAAAGCTTTGTATAAATCATCAACAGTCACTTGTTGTTGTAGACCGCAGCTCCAGCGTAGGTTTTCCACCGGAGTCAGCGCCTTGTTTACACCAACACCGTGTCCAATGAAAAGCAGTGAGCTGTAGAACATTTTTACCTGTTCCTCGATGCGTTCTTGGTACCAATGAATAGCACCCTTGTATGAGCCATTAAGACCACAAAGTATCCGGAGCAAGGTAGTCTTACCACTGCCATTGCTACCTTTGATTTGTAAAATTTGGCCTTCTCTGACATCGAAATTGAGCGACTCAAACAAAACACGTTCATCCCGCTCGCAGAATAAATCCCGGGCACGCAGCATCACGACACTTTCCGATGCCAAACCGATATCTCCTCCTGCTAAAATTTCGACTGACGTTGTCACGAAATGAACAAACACCTACTCTAAAGTTAAATTTGTTGGATCAATTATAGCCCGTAAATACGCAAACAACCTCGCTGGTCCTCCTCCAAGGAATTTAGATGTGATCGATAAAAAAGAGCTTTGGCTTCCAATTCTTCAAAAACACGTTGAAGAGGAGTAACTAATTGATACAAAACAACGAAATGGCAGGGCTACAGCTTAACTATGAGAACCCCGCTGACCGCGATAATTAATTCCAGTCCGAGAGACGCGCTTTGAGGCGCATAGCTGCTTGGCTGTGTATCTGACTTACCCTTGATTCACTGACTCCGATGACTTCACCGATCTCTTTCAAGTTCAATTCTTCGTCATAGTATAGCGCCAGTACCAACTTTTCTCTCTCTGGCAAACCACCAATGGCATTTACCAAATGGGCCTTAAACGTATCACGCTGCAGACCATCGCATGGGCCTGGCAAATCGCCAACAGCCAGCTCAATGGCCGAATCATCTCCCTCCATGACGTCATCGAAGCTAAACAAGCGGCTCCCTGCTGCGTCTTGTAAGATCGCATAATAGGCATCGAGATGAATATCCAATTCCTTGGCTATTTCCAAGTCTTTGGCATCCTTTCCGGTGCGAGCTTCGATAGCTTTAATTGCTTCAGCAACCTTGCGTGATTTCCGATGCACAGAGCGTGGCGCCCAGTCGCCCTTCCTTACTTCGTCAAGCATGGATCCACGAATACGTATCCCAGCATAGGTCTCAAAACTGGCGCCCTTGGACACGTCATATTTCTTGGCTGCCTCTAAGAGGCCGATCATCCCAGATTGAATTAAATCGTCGACCTGAACGCTGGCCGGCATGCGCAATAGCAAGTGATGAGCTATTCTTTTTACTAGCGACGCGTAACGATCTACCACTTCGTTAAGGTTATCGCCGCTCACATCATTCTGCGATTTCGCCTGCGCGCCTGTTTGCCTATTAGTGTAAGCAGAAGCACTCGTTGCCGAAGTCATTGTTGCTAGTTCCTATTTATTGTTAGTTTTTAGAACGCACTTTAAACGCCTCACTCGATTAGTAAGTCGCTCAAGGCGCATCTCTGACTAAAATAAGCTGCAATAATCGTTCCAACGTTGCACTAAATGGCTGAAAACGACGAAAACCCCCTATTTAAGGAGCTTGTGGGAACTAAGCGGTGTCTAAATCAGAAAAATAACAATCAGTAAAAGCGCCGAATTTTTGACTCTTTGCCGTCTTACCGCCAAAGATTAAGCGATTTGTTGCATGTATCAGGCTTTTGGAGGGGTAACTCCGATCTGCCCCATATACTTTCCGTCACGCTGCTTGTAAGTAATTTCGCATTGCTCGTCAGATTGATAAAACAACATCTGGGCAGCTCCTTCGTTGGCATAAACTTTAGCGGGTAAGGGTGTGGTATTGGAAAACTCGAGCGTGACATGCCCTTCCCATTCCGGTTCCAACGGCGTCACATTTACAATAATTCCACAACGAGCATAGGTTGATTTTCCAAGGCAAACAGTCAACACATCACTGGGAATACGAAAGTATTCAATGGTGCGCGCCAGCGCGAAGGAGTTGGGTGGGATAATACAAAAGGGTTCGTCGATAGAGATAAAACTGGTTTCATCAAAATCCTTTGGATCAACAACGCTCGTGGTATGGACGTTGGTAAATATCTTGAACTCACTGGCACAACGGACGTCATAACCGTAACTTGAGGTGCCAAACGAAATCACCTTTTTGCCATTAACTTTGCGAACTTGCTGGGCCTCGAAGGGCTTAATCATTCCCTCGTGCTCTGCCATATGTTTTATCCAGCGATCCGATTTAATACTCATATAAAAATCCCAACCAGCTAAACCCAACTTAAAAATTAACCGCGAATGATAAAGCCAATCGTCGATTGATTCATCTGTTATTTGCATCGAAAACTAGAGTAGCTTTCCCAAAAAAGGAGCTGAATTTTATAGATCCGTAGAGTATGATGCGCTGCCTATATCAGATGGCAGCTAGCAATTCAACTCAACCTCGTGATTCCGCAAAACAGGCTATTTCCTTTTGTACATCTTAGTTCGGAATTTCTGAAAAACTCCAAACTCCTGCTAGGAGGATCACGTTATAATCTCGACTAATTCGGTCTCCTCTTTTCAGGTGATCTAAAGATAGAGGTAGTCCAAGTGAAAAAATGGCAATGCATGGTTTGTGGTTTTATCTATGACGAAGAGCTAGGCCTGCCCGAGGAAGGCATTGCTCCAGGCACCCGATGGGATGAGATACCAGAAGACTGGAGCTGTCCTGATTGCGGAGTAAGCAAAGAAGATTTCGAAATGATCGAACTTTAATTCTCGAAGTACATTCTCGAGATTTCAAGGAAACACCTTTGAAACAACGGAAAATATTAGTTACGAGTGCCCTACCCTACGCTAACGGCGGCATCCATCTAGGCCATCTGATGGAAGCGATACAGACAGACATCTGGGTGCGATTACAACAACTCAAGGGACACGACTGTGTTTATGTCTGTGCCGACGACGCTCACGGTACCGCTATAATGCTGAGCGCAGAAGCATTGGATATTACGGCTGAAGAATTAATCGATGCTGTAAACAAAGAGCATCAACAAGACTATGCCGATTTCCTGATCGGGTTTGACAACTTTCATTCCACTCATACCGAAGAAAACAGAATATTATCTGAATCTATTTATAAAGCACTCGATACAAATGGTCATATTACTAGACGAAATATCAAGCAGCTTTACGACCCAACGAAGGAATTATTTCTTGCTGATCGCTATATCACCGGAACCTGTCCTAAATGCCTGGCAGAAGGTCAATACGGGGATAATTGCGAAGCTTGTGGTTCCACCTATAGCCCGATCGAGCTCATAAATCCGCGCTCTTCTATCTCCGGCGCAACGCCGATCGAGAAAGAGTCGGAACATCTTTTCTTTGCCTTACCGTTGTTCAGAGACATGCTCAAACAATGGACACGAAGCGGCACTCTCCAGAATTCAGTCGCGAACAAACTCAGTGAATGGCTTGATGAAGATCTACGGGAATGGGACATTAGCCGTGATGCACCTTATTTCGGGTTTGAAATTCCTAGTGAACCCAACAAGTATTTCTACGTATGGCTAGATGCGCCTATAGGTTACATGGCTAGTTTCAAAAACTTTTGTGACCGCACCGACTATGAATTTGACGATTATTGGAAAATTGATTCAGACTTCGAGGTTTACCACTTCATAGGTAAAGATATTATCAACTTCCATACGCTTTTTTGGCCAGCAATGCTGACTAGCGCCGGTTATCGGACACCAACGGCAGTGTTTGCACACGGCTTTATGACTGTCGACGGCACCAAGATGTCGAAATCCCGAGGCACCTTTGTAAATGCTCGAACTTACCTGGATCACTTAAACCCAGAGTATCTGCGCTATTACCTCGCTGCTAAGCTTTCGTCAGGAATTGATGACTTGGATCTCAATCTTGAAGACTTCGCTCAACGGGTAAATGCCGATCTGGTTGGTAAGGTCGTGAATATAGCCAGTCGCTGCGCAGGATTTATAGAAAAGGGATTTAATAGCATGCTTGCAAGTCAACTGGATAATCCAGCGCTCATTGAATCGATTCAAGCAGCACAAGCAGAAATCACCGAGCATTTGGATCAAAGAGAATATGGGAAGGCGATCCGTATCATTATGTCACTGGCGGATAAAGCCAATCAGTACATCAATGATAAGGAACCATGGGTAATCGCAAAAACCGATGCGCAATCACCAGAATTACAAGCAATTTGCAGTACCGGCATCAACGCGTTTCGCCTGCTAATTTGCTACCTAAAACCGATTGTGCCAATTATGGCTGCTAGAGCCGAAGAATTTCTAAGCATCGAGCCTATGCAATGGGACTGCGATGACTTGTTATTGGGTCATCGAATCAACCAGTTCAAACCGTTGATGACCCGCGTTGAAAGTGGCAGCGTTCAGGCGATGATTTCAGCAACAAAGCAAGAATACGAGACTCAACAAAAAGAGCAAGAGAAACAGGGGGAGACTATGGAGAAAGACAGCGCTGAACAGGAACTAGAAATCGACTTTGATGACTTCATCAAAATCGATCTCCGCGTTGCGAAAATTATCCAAGCAGAACATGTCGAGGGCGCCGACAAGCTTTTAAAGCTTCAACTTGATATAGGCACAGACAAGAAAGGCGATCCACTTACGCGCTCAGTGCTTTCGGGCATAAAATCTGCCTATAACCCTGAAGACTTGGTTGGGAAATTAACTGTACTCGTGGCCAACTTGAAACCTCGCAAAATGAAATTTGGTCTGTCCGAAGGCATGATTCTCGCTGCTGGACCCGGTGGTGAAGAAATCTGGCTAGTTGAGCCACATGCCGGTGCTGAGCCCGGGATGCGTATTACCTAATAGAATTTCCCTGCCAAACCTTCGTGTTTTATAGCCTCCTTATGCAAAATTGTTCAGTTGTATCGGTTTTCAAATGATAAAGTTCTGGCAAGACTGCACTGGTACTAGCCAATCTAAAGTAATAAGCTTCATTGATAGGTGGAGTCTACGTAAAACCTTCAAATCTGCACCAATCACGAAGACCTAGAATACTGGTGGCCAAGATGAATTTTAACAATAGTAAGGGTGTTGCTAATCGATGGCTAACAGGCCTCATAAAAGCTTGCTCCTGTCTGCTATTTGTTGGCATGAGCCTCCCCCTACTTGGGCAATCAAGTGACATCCATGATATCGAAGACTCCATTATCAAAATCTATACTACTCAAGCAGCCCCTGACTACTTTACCCCATGGCGATTACTGACGCCTAGGCAGAGCAGTGGTTCCGGTACTGTAATAGCGGGCAACCAGATTCTTACAAATGCGCATGTCGTGGCTAACGCTAGTTATGTGCAGGCTCAAAAACACAATGACCCCCAGCGCTACCAGGCCCGAGTTTTATTTATTTCACACGAGGCCGACCTTGCCCTTATCACCATTGATGAACCAGGCTTTTTCAGCGACCTAAAAGCACTACCTATTGGTGAATTACCCAATCCACTGGAGGAAGTTTCAGTCTACGGTTACCCCATAGGAGGTAAGTCACTCAGTATCACGAAAGGCATTCTTTCAAGAGTGGAACAACAGGTGTATGCCCATGCTGGCACTTACCTACTGGCGGGACAAATTGACGCAGCCATCAATCCCGGGAATAGCGGTGGGCCAGTTATCGTTGATAAACAAATCGTTGGAGTCGTCATGCAGGCTAATAGCGGGGGCCGCACTGAAAACCTTGGATACTTCGTACCGCCGAGCATTGTTCGTCACGTGCTGAAGGACAGTGAAAACGGCAAGCGCGACGGCTTTCCGGATCTTGGCTTCAGAACCCAGACTTTGGACAGCCCTGCCGCTAAAGCTGCATACGGCCTCGGAAAAGATCAGGATGGCATACTTGTCATTAAGGTGTTCGAAAATTCCCCCTCTAGAGGTTTTCTCACTGAGAACGATGTCATTTTGCAAATCGATGATTATCAAATTGCCGATGATGGCACTATCAAACTCTCTGAAGACTTGCTCACCGACTACAAGCATGCCATTGATCTTCATCATATTGACGATACCATTGCCGTCACATACTCACGCAAAGGCAAAACCAATACGATTGAATTGATCGCGC
>JAKUTG010000064.1:0-10506 GCA_022447905.1 Pseudomonadales bacterium
CCCCGTCGCTATTGCATTCTTCAACAGCATGAATCAATCCGTCCTTCATCTTATATGTAAAAACGTCCATATCTGGTGCCGGGTAATCGGGGCGCTGGAGGTTGGCTAGATGCCGCCACCCCCAGTTGAGGATGAAACGAGTTAGGATCTTAAGTAGACTTTTTGGCAACTATCGGCAGATCTCCACGCGGTGTAGTTAGACTACCGGTAAGCGTATTGCCTTCCAGCTTGAGAGATATTTGGGTAACTCCTCTCTGTGTTTCACGGGAAAACGTTAGGGTATCTCAGACAAAACTAACGTCAGACAACGGTGTAGAACCTCGTGGACCAGCCCAAGTTCCGCCCAGTTCATCCCCGTTTTCAGTTATTGTGAGGTTGATCGTGACACCCCGTCCCTGAAAATTCAGCTCGATATCCCATTTACCCACGACAGTGGAATTGTCAACAGCGAATACACTGCTATTTAGAAGCAGGGATAATACGGCAAGTTGAAAAATTGATTTTATAGTCATCAAAAATCTCCTTCAGAGAATTGTGTGTTCGGAATGCACTTGTAATAGAAGGTTTGGTTAGTTGTATCCAGCATAAACCATTTCCAGCTAGTAGCTGACAGACAAGTCCAATAAAGTCTCCAGAGCTCCTAATCCGGAGCTGCAGCTAAATCACCTCTAAGGGTCCGAGAGGCTAGCAGAAAATGGCAAGCAGACCATGCCATTACAGGTGGAAGTAAGAAAACCATTGCATAGCGGAGAGACTCTATGCCTAAAGTAGGCGCTAGATAATCGCTTAGTATACCTACCGAGGCCGGGCCTAAGCCCAGTCCTATAAAATTGAGGATAAAAAATAGGATAGCCGAAGCAGTAGCTCGCATTCGTGCCCCTACAAGGGCATGCGAGGTCGCAATTGTAATTCCGAGATATACGTTGAATAGCAATCCTGGAACAAATCCAAGGGTCAATGCAAGGTATTGGTTGGATGCCAAAAACGAGAAAATAAAGAACGGCAAACTAATAAACCCAGCTAAAGCAGGAAGCCACATGTACCAGCGTTTGTCTCGAGGAGCTAGTCTATCGGCAAGAATCCCTCCTCCGAATACCCCGATTGCACCGAGCAACCCTGAAGACACGGCTAACCATGTCCCTAATTCGCCAGTAGTCATACCGTGACTGCGGATGAAGAAAGAAGCTTGCCAATTAACAGTCGCATAAGCTGCAAAAGCATTCAATCCGGTGGCGAATGCCATATGTCTGAATGATCGCCTGCTCCAAAGGAGAGCTATTACATCACTGAAAGGAACTAATGCTTCGGAAACAGTTTTGTTTTCATTAAGACCGCGAATTGGTTCCTTAAGGGTAAACCGAATAATTCCCGCCATTAAAATACCGGGAATGCCGACAACCGCAAATGCTATTCTCCAACCGAAAAATTCGTTTAACCACCCCCCAAGTAGAAAACCGAATAAAATACCAATATTGACTCCAGTGCTGTAGAACGCAATAGCGCTCGCTCTTCGCGCTGGAGGGAAGATATCAGAAATAATTGAATGGGAAGGAGGACTTCCACCCGCCTCGCCGACACCAACTCCTATTCGAGCCAAAAACAATTGGAGGTAGTTTTGGGCCAGACCGCTAATAGCTGTCATCGTGCTCCAGGTACCAATGGCGAGAGCTACAATATTTCTTCTATTACCCCGATCCGCCCAACGTGCGATCGGTATTCCAGCTGTAACGTAGAACATAGCAAAAGCGAAGCCAGTCAGGAGTCCTAGCTGGCTGTCGGATAGACCTAGGTCTAATTTTATCGATTCTTGTAAGATCGACAGCAACTGCCGATCAATAAAATTAAAGCAATACGCTCCTGTTAATATAACTAAGGCGTAGTATTGGGCTCGATGAGTTGCGTAATGATTACTATCAATTGGCTGAGAACCGCCTGTATTACTTATTTCTATATCGTTCATACCTCATCCTTTCCAGAATTTTAGAGGACTTCAGATTTATATTCCTGCCGGAATTTCGGATGGGAAACTCATCCAGCCAGTTATAATATATTTAGAGCCTTTCGTAACTACACCACCTGAATGTGCATGCGTCCATTCAGCTGGCCAGATTAGAGTTTTCCCTTTTTCAGGCTTTACGCTTACCCCATAATGAACAAATGACGTTTCGCCGTTTTCTTTTACATTATTCAAGTATGTCATCCACGCAAATACTCGATGCACATTAGAAGGAGAATCTCTTTCTGTATGTACTTTTTTAAAGTGATCTCCCGAAAGGTAACGCTGTGGAGGTAAGGAGCTTCATAGTAACTCTCAAAAATACCTAACCGTTCGTCCAGAATAGTATGTAATAGTCCGAGATGGAACCAAACAGAACAAGTGGGGGGTACCCCGGGGTGGGGCAAAAGCTGTGTTAGATGGCATGTTTTGATTTTGAAACCGGTACTGAAACGGGTACCAGAGTGAGAACAAGGAATAGATCCACTACAACCTATTGATATAATTACATTTTAATCAAGAGTTCGACGCATCTCGGGTGCGCCAAACTCACTTCACCTACCTTAATCAAGATTTAATGATTAAGGATCAGGAACTGCATCTTCCACAGTAAGTGGATTCAAATAAGCGCCATCGGTAATACCTGCCTTCCGCATAGCAATACCAGTCAAGCATTCTTGCACTAAGCGATTAGCATTCATCACCGTTGTGTACCCCGGGTCAACCAAAGGATTTAGTTCAACTAATTCAAAACCTACCAAGTTGTTTTCCGTGCATAGAGCGCGGACTAGTGGAAAAACTTCGCGGGTTGTTAGCCCGCCTGGCTCAGGTGTGCCAGTTCCTGGCGCGTAGGCAGGATCAAGAACATCAATATCGAAAGACACATATAAATATTCTGGTCCGTCATTAGCTTCAGCGAGTATGCGCTGCATTACAGCATCCCAGCCATCCCGCTCGATTTCTGCCATTGTGTGATAGCGAAAATTGTTTTCTCGCATCCACTGGAAGCCTTCTTCCCCAGGCCAATAACCTCTTAAGCCAACTTGAATGTAGTTGCTGCCTAATATATGACCTTCTTCTATTAAGCGATAAATTGGTTGAGCATGAGAAATCAAATGTCCACTGTAACCTTCAGCCGCTGCATCGTAATGCGCGTCAAAATGAATGACGCCAACGTTTTCTTTGCCGTAAACATCAGCCACTCCTGCTACATCCGGATACTCGAGAGAATGGTCGCCACCTATAACCAGTGGAATCGCGCCAGTGGATGCTATTTCCCGGACTAATTTGCGAACCGGGGGCATACTGCGTTCTACACTAAGACTATCAATGGGTGAATTACCGTAGTCGACAACTCTAAGTTCCTGCTTCCAGGCAACTCCAACATGCATATGCGGTAAGCTGCCTCCATCCAACACACCCAAACTTTCTCGCAAAGATTTTGGTCCGTTAGCTGCACCGCGCATACCTACACCCATATCTATAGACGCACCTAATATCGCAACGTCGACATTCCCAGCGGTCAGATCTGAAGGATTGATTGCAATCGGTAAATTAAAAAAAGTAAGCACGCCAGCGTTTCGTAACCGCCCAGGGTAGAAAGGACCAGGCTCTCTATCAGGGTCATTGGCCGGATCCCGGAGCTGTGCCCAGGGATCGAAACTTGGATCATTGGGATTAAGAGGAATACTCCCGTCATTACGATCGAATACGCTGGGTGTAAAATCTTGACCCACTACAATCCAAATGGGAATTAGAGCGCCGAACAGTACGAGTAAATTTTTCAATGTATTCACAGACTACCCACCGTTATGTTTCTCTCCTTCCATCATCAGTCTGTTGCAAAGCAGTACAATAAACCGGCCCCACCAACGCTAACGAGGTTCTCCTGGGTGCAACCTGGCGTACCGTGAGAGGAGTTCCAAGGAGAGCCCGGTGTCAAGAAAGAGTAGCGGTCGGCATGGCCTACTCTTGCGCTGCCTTCGTCATTGCTAGTCCAGTTGTTACAGGTTTGGTCTTGTCCTGCTGGAAACGCGGAGCCATCAATTTGTGTGCCCGTTAGTATATCGTGCTCTGAAAAGTCGGGATCTCCGTCTATGCGTGAAGCAAACTGATTGCCATTTTCATCCAGCGCGTGTTCCCAATTAATATTCGAGTTGTCGTAGTGCAGGTATACTAGGCTGGCTGCTATGATTACGCCTGCTGAGTTTGCCCAGGGCCCTGATCCTATTCGGTTACGTGCATTGACCGCACCGACTCCCTGAGTACTCAAGTAGGCCGCCCATGTGCGGTTCCCAGCACCTGCAGCAGTGGCCAGCGACTGACAGTGAGCGTCCGCGCCTGCTAGACCTCCCAGGTTACCGCCATCACCAATGCTAACACTAGTGACAAAGAAGCCCATCTCAGGCGGCTCGTCGTCACTTTGTTGTGCAACAATCGAAAGTCTGGGTAGTATCAACACACCCATGATGGCTGCTATTGCTATAAGTACTTTTCTGTTATTCATCTTTTTGTATTCCTCCTGAGGGTTTTGTTTCAGCGTATAAGGAAAACACCCAATTGAAAAGGGGGCTAGTTAAGTTTTGACAACTAACTAATAGTAATACTTATATGAAGTACTACTCTAGGGCGGGGTGCTAAGGCTAACAAACTGCTGTATATTTACTCTGAAATGGGTGATTTAAACTGGTGAGTTTTTCCAAGGTGAGGTGGGGATTAATGAAAATTAAAATTTTACTAATCATGTTGATGCTTACAGTAATTAGCGGGATAGCTGTAGCTCAATCAGCTGACGAATATGCAGTGCCTCGAACCGAGTATGGACAACCGGATTTACAGGGTGTCTGGAATTTTAGTTCGAGCACTCCGATGCAGCGTTCGGAACGCTATGGCACGCAGGAATTCCTAACGCCGGAACAAATAGAACAAGCTATTCAGCGGCAGGCCCGAACGTTAGCAGCAGCCGATGCACGAGAGGCTGAGTTGGTTCTCGACCCTGAAGCCCCACCGGCTGGCGCAACCCCCAGGGGCTACAACACATTCTGGATTGAGATGGGGAATAGAGGCGACAATGTCAGGACTTCTCATATTGTCTATCCACTGGATGGTCGTACCCCGGAAGTTATCGAGGGTAATCCAGTAATAGCCGGTGGCCTAGGTCCGGATATTACTGGCGAGCGCCCGGTTCGTTTCATTGTAGGTGGTATCGCTAAAGATGGTCCGGAAGATCGAGGATTATCCGAGCGCTGCCTGGTTGGTTTCAATGCCGGACCGCCCTTTACACCGAGCCTTTATAACAACAATCTGCAGATATTTCAGAGCAAGGATACCTTCGTGATCATGACAGAAATGATTCACGATGCCCGCATAGTGACGCTGGTTGAAAAACCTGCCCTGACTGACGACATTAGGCTCTGGTCCGGTGATTCACGAGGTTATTGGGAAGGCGATACTCTGGTTGTCGAAACCAGGAACTTTAATGGCATGCAAAGCTCATTCCAAAGCAGGGGTACCAATTTGGATATGATGCTCACCGAAAAATTCACCCGAGTCGCCTATGACACGGTGAATTACGAATTTACCGTCGATGACCCGTCTACATTTACCGACAAGATTACCGCAATCGTACCAATGAGTAAGGTAGCAGGTCAGATTTATGAATATGCCTGCCACGAAGGCAATTACGGTATGTTCAACATTATACGAGGTGCGCGTGTTGAAGAGCGCTTGGAGGCTGAGAACGGCATTTAAAGATGAAGCCCAGTAGACGTTTTCCTTCTAGTGGTCAGGAAACCTAGAGGCTCTGAGGTTAATTTCCTACATTTTTCTTATATACTCGGTATAATTTAATCGTAACGTTGATAATCCTTGTACGATGGAGGTTTCGAATGTCTCGCATCATGTCAGTCGTCGGCGTCGCTATAGCGGTAGCTGGCATTATCACCCCTCTTTCAGCATTTTCTCAGGCACACGATGCCCATGAACATGCTCACATGGGCCCGGTAGTCAGCTGTACGGATCTTGCGACGCCACCGTGGGCTGGACTGCCCGACGCGGATCGCCAGCAAGTGGCTACTTTGCAGCGGGAGCTCGCTGCTCTCAGCACGCCTGAGGCCGCCAAAGCCGCTGGGTTCAATCCGGTATTGGGGGATATCCCCGGCATGGGCGTGCATTATATAAACATTACCCGCGCCATGCGGGGGAAAAATTTGGACGTCAATATACCAGACCAACTTTTGTTTGCCAGCATCGATGGCCAGGACCAGCTCGTGGGTGCAGCTTTCTCGTTCATCGACGTGCCGGACACCGATGTACCGCTCCCGTTTGATAGCGACCTTGCCTCTTGGCATGACCATCCTCAGTTCGCCCGAGATGGCCAGACTCTGCACATGCTGCATGTCTGGTTCGTGCCGTCTTCGAACGGCCCGTTCGCCGGCCTCAACTTCTGGCTGCCCTACCGCACCGCCGGTATCGAGATACCTAATCCTTGCTGGATGGCTGATGAAACTGATGCTGAAAGGATTCGGAACGTTTCCTTCGCACTCGTGCCACTGCGGCAGGACGGCGCCACGTCTACCGATGGCGTGGCTGGCGCTACAGGTTATTCTGCAAGCCCCAGCGCTGAGCGCAGGGAAATGCTCGCGGCATTGGATATCGCCGCCCGTGCCGACGACCACGATGCCTGGGTTTCAGCCGCAGACCGGTTCATCGCCGACTTGAGCTCATCCGAGGTCACCAGAGTCCAGGGTCTGCTTGGCGTTTTGGGGACGAACCAGATGTCGTCTGCTGAACGAGACGCTGCAGGGATCGCGCAGCCGAGCAGAGGAAGAGACCGGAACTAGCCTTCGGGAAAATCACGTCCTCCTAGTCAGTAGAGTTGAGCTTCGAGTCGCTAACGGTCCGCGGCTCGGAGCCCTGCCAACGCGTCGGGAGAAAATAAGCTCATCTGATTGTCCCGATATTCTCGAGTTAGTTATCTATGAGAAACTAGTTGCTAACCAAAAAAGGAAACCCAAAATGACAACAATTAAATTCCTGCTAATGTGTTGCTTTTCTTTTTGTGCACTAAATACTTTTGCAGCTCAGTCAGCAGACTTAGGACGTGGCGAGCTGCCGCTAACTGTTCCCTCGAACTATAGTGAAGATACGCCCAGCCCTTTGATCATTTTATTGCACGGATTCGGCTCCAGCGGTGCCCGCCAGGATTTTTATATGGGGGTTAGCAAACTCGCGGATCGCTATGGGTTTCTTTTTATAGCTCCGGACGGAACGCCATCAAGAGACAACCAAAATCGGTTTTGGAATGCCACTCCTGCCTGCTGTGATTTCTCAAACACTAATGTAGATGATTCTTCTTATTTACTGAATATCACCAACGAAATTAAGTCTGACTATAATATTGATCCTAATCGAGTTTACTTAATTGGACACTCGAACGGCGGCTTTATGTCTTACCAGACTGCTTATGAACACTCAGATACTATCGCTGCATTTGTGAGTTTAGCTGGAGCAAGCCATATCGATGAAAGAAAAGCGCCAGATAATCCCGTTCATGTTTTACAAATTCATGGCTCTGCAGACAGCACAATTAATTATGAAGGAGGACAGAATCTCAACAATCCTTATCCAAGTGCGTTAGAAAGTGTTTCTCAATGGGCAACCTACAATGGTTGCGTTGATGAAGGTGCTGAACGGGAAATCAGAGACCTCGATTCGGGAATTCCTGGTCATGAATCCACGGTATTACTATTTGCTCAAGGATGCATGTCGGGAGGGTCGAGTGAACTATGGACTATAAATGGCGGCTCCCATATACCCTCACTATCAGACACGTTTAGCCAACAAGTGATCGAGTGGCTATACGCGCACCCCAAAATTGATGTCAGCCACTAGAGCTTAATGAACCAGAAATGTTAGGCAAAAAATGGTCTTTATAACCGTTCCTAATACACGGAGGATCCAACCATGATAGTCGAGCAAATCTGGACCGGTAATGCCTATCGTAATTTTAATTACCTGGTGGTGTGCCCGGAAAATGGAGAAGCCCTAGCCATCGATCCACTGGATCACCAAAAATGCCTTCGTACTGCAAAAGAAAATGGCTGGACCATCACGCAGGTTCTCAACACCCACGAGCATGGAGATCACACTGGTGGCAACAAACAAGTAATCGCCGCTACCGGAGCGAAGCTATTGGCGCACCAAAATGCCGCTAACAGCATTCCCGACATGGATGTAGGTTTAGTCGCAGGAGATTTAGTCAAGGTAGGTAAGACAGTGGAGCTGCTGGCGCTAGACACACCGGGCCACACCATGACTCATATTTGTCTGCTGTCACAGACAGCTGAGCCTGGCTTGTTTAGTGGAGACACTTTGTTCAATGCAGGTGCAGGCAATTGCCACAACGGTGGACACCCTAAAGAACTTTATGAAACCTTCGCCAGCCAACTTTTCAAACTGGCGGGCGGTACTAAAATCTATCCGGGCCACGATTACATTAGTAATAATCTGGAATTTACTCTGGACCGGGAACCGGATAATGCACGAGCTAAATCCTTGCTGGAGGAAATAAAGGAACAGAATCCGGATGAAGCTCTGGTTTCGACCATGGCCCTGGAAAAAGAGATCAACGCTTTTTTTAGGTTACAAAACCCAACTGTGATTGCCACATTGCAAGCGGAATTCCCAAATCTGCCCGATGATCCTGACCCAGAAATTGTATTCCTTAAACTGCGGGAACTCAGGAACAAATGGTAAGGCGAAGAGCCTGATAAATAGTTATTTATTGAATCCAGTAGATTTTATCGTTCTTGTTTGCGCGTATCTATAAATCCAGCTGGTATTACGGTTGCATTATGTCCACAAATCCTCTGAAATAACCGTCCGGAGGAGCAATTCATGAAAAGAACAATAATTTCCTTATTTGTATTATTCGGTTCTCTCTTATTTCTTTACCCAGCCTTTGGTAATGATGGCACCATCGCCTTTGTTGGTGCCACCGTAATCGACGGTACCGATGCTGAGCCACTTGTTGACGGTACTCTGGTAATCACCGATGGTCGAATACGTACCGTGGGCCCACGCAGTGCGGTGACCATTCCTGATGGTGCGAACGTAGTAGATGTGTCTGGCAAGTATATTATGCCGGGCATGATTAATGCTCATGGACATGTGGGCGCCACTGTTGGGCTTAATGGTAACGGGGGATATAGCTCCAATAATTTGCTTCGGCAGCTTGGTCTCTACGCTCGCTATGGTGTAACAGCGGTAAATAGCCTGGGCGGGGATGGGGAGCAAGGTTTCGCATTACGTAACGAGCAGTACGATAGCGAATTGAATCGTGCTCGTATCTACGTAGCCGGCAGTGTGGTAGTCGGTGACAGTGAAGCGGCTATCCGCGACGAAGTGAATCGCAACGCCGATATGGGCGCAAATTTCATTAAAGTACGTATCGATGATAATCTCGGCGCCAGCCAAAAAATGCCAAGATCATTTTTTGAAGCCTTAGTCGACCAAGCTCACATCCGCCGTTTACCAGTTGCCGTGCATCTCTACTATTTGGATGATGCAAAATTCATGTTGGAAACAAACGCCGACATTATTGCTCACAGTGTTCGAGATCTTGCAGTGGATCAGGAATTTATTAATATGGTTACGGAGAAAGACGTTTGTTATATCCCGACACTAACCCGTGAGGTCTCTACCTTCGTATATGAAAGTGTCCCAGGTTTCTTTTCAGACCCTTATTTTCTAAAGGAAGTTGAACCGGCCATAATTGAAGAACTCTCTGCACCAGAGCGTATGTCTCGTATAGCCGGAAGCCGTTCGGCGCAAACCTACAAAGCGCAACTACCAACAGCAATGGCTAACGTAGATACCTTGTACGATTCTGGTGTAAGGATTGCTATGGGCACCGATACAGGGCCTCCAGCGAGATTCCAAGGTTATTTCGAGCATATGGAAATGCACATGATGGTGGATGCTGGTATGTCGCCTCTTGATGCAATTAGATCTTCCACCGGCGTCGCTGCGGAATGCATAGGCATGGGCGATATAGGCACTTTGGAGCCAGGGAAATGGGCCGATTTTTCAGTTCTCACCGAAAATCCGGCGGAAGACATTCGCAACTCTCATTCAATTGAAAGCGTATGGATTGCGGGGAATCGAGTGCAAGATTAGACTCTATCAATGCAAAAAAGCCAGTAGAGTTCTACTGGCCTTTTTTATTCACTCTTACTGACTAAGGGCAGGGATTCTCTCCAGCTACTGGAGTTGCACCTGATGGAAGGAATCGGCACGGGTCCGCTTGTTCCAGAGTAACGCGAGCCCCAATTCGGATGAGGCTGCCAGTGCTGGGTGCCTGGAAGAAGTGGTAGCCTTCTCGTTCGGTCATCCATCCCGAGGGGCCTCCTACGAATTTGCCAGCTGACTCGGTTTCTCCCTTGATACGGTCTATCAGCATTTCATATTCCGGATCTCCTTGGCGCTTACCACTGAAACTACCTATATCA
>JAKUTG010000065.1:0-10281 GCA_022447905.1 Pseudomonadales bacterium
TCTACCAGGCCTTTGCCCTGCTGTTTCCAGATCGAGAACTGGTGGAACTACATGCTGACCATGAAATTTTCCACACCTTCTACGATATCGATGGGCCTCAAATGATCCCTGGTCGCGGAGGACGCCAAGGGTATGGTCAAGCAGGGATCAACATAGCTAGTAATCACGCCATTCTGGATGATACCGGCCGGGTTATGGTTCTTATTAACTGGAATTCCGATATGCGAGATGGTTGGGAACACACCTATGACCAATGGTACCCTACGCAGTACGCTAATTCTGCTTATCAACTAGGGATAAATTATTTAATTTATTCTTTAACTCATTAACCCATTCCCTACACCTAACAACGGCAAGGATTTCGAAACCAGATATAAAAAAGGGGCCAAGTGCCCCTTTTTTATATCTATACAATCCTTTTATTGTTCAGCATCCATTTCCTGCCGACGATAACCAGCCAATATGCCTGACAAGCCGTAGTTACCCTCGTGGCATGCATACTCATAGAGCTTGGTATCGGTCGCATTGAAGGCGATCTCTCCTCCCCATTTTTGGGTGTAGTAGAGCGGGTCCTCCACTTCAAATTCATAGTGAATCTGATTGTCAGAGTAGCGGGTAAACCGTTCCGTTATTTTGCCTTCACCAGACAGCGATGCCATCGTTCGGGATTTTTGTTGCGGATGCAGGTTAACCGTTTCGACCACCAATCTGTCACCTTCCCACCAGCCAATGGAATCGCCCATCCACTGCTCCCAAGCCTCAGGTCTGTGCTCACCATTAATCGGGATAATGCGGGCATCATGTACCATCTCCACCAGGATAACTACATAGTCATCAGTCTGCACAATCTGGTACATATTGTTGTACAGCACACTGTTCATGGGAGGGCCACTGGTGCTGCCAAATCCAATTAAGCAGCGTACTGCGAGCGGGGCGCCTTCAGGGCCACCGTATCCCGAAAACTGGGCATAGGCATCACGCCGCAACTTGGTTCCCTGTTCTGAATAAGGAATGCGGCCACTTTCTGGATAGGTTATCCAGGAGGAGCGATATTCGCCATGCACATTACCAAACCGTGAGCCGGGATCAACCCAAAAAGCATTGTACCCGCGACCACGCAGCAGGTCGGTTCCATCAGGCAGTTGACCCTGGACTTGGTTATCGTCAGTCGCCTGACGCACATTCTGATGATTGCCAGCGGTAAGTTCTTCTACTCGATTATCGGGTATAACCAGGCCGATTTCCTGGAGATTTCGCGCTCTCTGCATTGTAGTGATTGATGCGTTAGTCCAGTAGCCCTGCAGGTCAGGCTTGCCCGAGGCCGTGCGAGATGGTTCATAATCCTGAGCAAGTGATGAGCTAAAAAACGCAACGAGCGCTAGGGAGAGTATTCGCTTTAACGTAATCATGCTGCTATCTCTCTTCTGGAAAAGTCTAAGCCTGTCTATCTAATCTCGCGTGACAAGCAATTAATATATCTCCGAAACTAAACCACATGATGGTTTTAATCAAGGGCGTTCACCAGCTTAAAATAATTGAAGCACTGTCCACAAATATTCGACAAGGCGAAACACTGGGAGATAAAACGACAGGAAATACCTGCAGTGGAAGTGAGCAACAGATAAGCCGACCGGTTATATACTCAGTTTGCTCTCAGCACGGGAGACAAGTTTTCAATACAGTCTATTTATTGGCGAGGGCCCAAATGACACCCAGGTACCTTGATATCTTGCCCCACTAGCATCTCCACGTGACCAATCACACACCCCTTCCGAGAAAACCTGCTCGAGCTCGGCATATTCTTCAGTAGAAAATGTGACCGAGTAATCCAAAGGATCCAGCTCGCGCAGATGACAGCTCACAATATTATTAGCCAGCGGCGCTCCTGCTACGTGACGAGGTGTCGGGTAAGCTGTGTATAGCTCGTTGCAGGCACTACTTCCGCGAAAAGTCTGTAGTTGTTCGTGCTTGATTCGCTCTTCGCCACTGTAATCCCAACACGCATCTACCAAGGAAGCGGGCCTATTGTTTACAACCTTCTCGGAATATTCATTCGAGCTTTCATCCGTCTGGATTGCTATCAGCCAAACATCCATTTGTCTGAACAGTTCAGCAAGATCGGGCTGGTCCTCTGTAAAACCCCACAGACCACCGACTTGCATAACATGATTTTTGGCGTGGCCATTTGCATTTAACAGCCGCTGCCGGGTGGAGTACTGATGCACAATCATATGAATATCGCCATTCTCGGCATGATCAGTATAACTGCGGTAGTCAATAACTGGCGTTGTCGCCAGCCCAGCGCCGCCGTATAGAATCCGACCGGACTCAATCGCGCGCTTGCCTGCCTCTGCGTCAGCTCGGTGACGCTCTGAAACATGATTCATATCACGGTCAAAACCGCCGATGCCCCGGTTAAGAGCGATAAATTGTTGGGGTGCTATAACACCTTCGTTTAGTGCTGCCAGACCATACTGGACGCCGCTATTGTCCAGCGGCCGTTGAGCAATAAATGTATCGGGCACAGTGCCATAAACGTTTATAGTATGATCGTAAACGGTAGTTCTTACACCGTTCGGGTTACTAAAGCTGTAACGCTGGGATTCCAACTCAGGGATACTCACTTCACCTCCCTGCTCTTCCGCGGGAGCATCTAACCGATAGGTGGGATCAAGTCGTGCTGCACTACGCGCAAGGCTCGGAATGGATGCCCAGGACCCATAGCCTGCCACGGCCCGCTGCTGCTCGGGAGAAAACAACTCTGGGTTTGTTCGACTAAAGTAGTAATTCAATAACCTAGAATCGGCAAGCGTGAATATAGTAGCGGAGGTCACGTCAGGAAAACTGGCCGCCACAATGATTCCGTCGAATACCCCAGGATAGTTATCTGCGGTCTGGTGAGATTGGTAGGATCCACCGGACGCCCCAGTGGCTATTGTATAAATAGGCATGCCATAAGTTTCGATAAACCTTTCCTTCGCCATGATGTGGGTTTCGGATGCCAGCAAATCATTGCAATTCTGGCCAAACACATTCAGCGAAGATGACATTACAGCATAGCCCTGCTCGAACAGACCCTGACGCATGACACCCCCGGTGCGGTTACCCTGTTGGTACCAGCCACTTCGACAACCCCCTCCATGGGTATACACAAGCTTGCCGTTCCAGTTAATACTGCGATTCCATGGATCAACATCACCCTCGCTGGGGTTATGAAGCATGGCTATCTCATAAATGGCCCGATTCACAGTCCCGGTTTCGACACGCACAATATAAGGTATAGTTTTACCTCGGTAATCAACAAGTTTCCCGATGTCCGCTGCAGGATATTCTGTTTGTTCACCAGCCTCAGCAACTATAAGTTCTGGAACTCCAGCGATAGCCTCATTTTCAAGCAGTAAACGACGCAGTTGATCCGTTAGCGGCTTAAAAGCCGCCTCTCGGATAGACCAGTACACATAGTCCACGCGCGTTTCGATAGAGCAAGCACTGTCATTTGCTCTACCTAGAGTTCCACCGCTCACTAACTCAAAGTCATTGGTCTGACAGTAGAACGGGGTTTCGTGAGGGCCGGATATAATCGGGCCAGTGATGGGAAAATTCGTCAAGATAAGAGAGTCGGATTCCCCACTACCGGTCAGTGAAGCCTTTAGTTCGCTTTCCCCTAGCGGCAGCCCGGTAAGCAGAGCCTGCATCCGACCGGAGCCCACAGCAACAAATTCTTCGGTGACTTCCTCTTTGTTCACTGTAACCCGAAGTTGCGCCGCGCTCATCCCTGAAACCAAATTCACTTCAACCAGAACATCCCCGCCGCTAACCAACCAAGGCATAGTAGATAGTACACGCACGTGAAGCTCGTTGGATTCTGCCGGAACCTCACTAGCACCGGCAGTTGAAACAGTTTCGTCGGATGAGCATGCAGTTGTTAAAAGCGCAAAGAGCGTGCTGTAAAACAGGTCCGGCTTTATTTTCATAAAGTGCCTCTACGTCTAGTTGTAGACGGATAGTAAACCCCATTGAGCAGAAGCGCTGGGGTGATTTAAAGTCTTCGCCTACCGTAATAAATTCTTAACAGCGATGCAATAACATCGAATCAAACAAATAGATTTTCAACTTGTTACGTAAGCAGTGATAGAATGAAAGGGCTTTGCTAGTGGGATCGCCCAACTTAAATTTACGGGAAGGGAGTATGAATGCAAGGGATAAGATAAAACTGCTGGAAACTGAGAAAGCGGGCGAAATAAAAATCGATAAGAAATGCCGTAAGTGTAAAAAGTCAATTTGCTGTGTTTCCATAAATCAGAAAATCCCTACTCCCAAAACCAAAGAAGATTTCGACCACCTGCTTTGGCAGGTGTCCCACGAGAATATAAATATTTTCAAGGATGCTGACGGCTGGTTCCTTCACATAGACACACGTTGCAGTCATTTGCTCGACGGAGGAATTTGTAGTATTTATGAAACTCGTCCCTGGGTTTGCCGGGAGTACGACAATGTTTTCTGCGAATTCGACGAATCGATCAAAAAAGCCAGCGAATTATGGTTCTCCTCCCACAAGAAATTGGAAAAGTATTGCCGCAAACGGTTCAAAAAATGGGGCCGTCGCTTTGAAATCTACAAATAACCCCAAACTTTGTCCTGCTTGTTGCCTGACGGCACTGATTTTCGCAGTCTACTTATGGCCCTTAGCAGCAATCAGCCAGGAGCCCAGTCTGGATAGCAGGGTCAAAGCAGCTACAGCAGTATTGACCGAATTGGATAACAGGGCAGAAGGTTGCCTTGTTAGCCTCCAAACGACAACTCCGGGTAATTTGAATGAAGCTTGTGGAGCCTTTTTGGAAGCCATTGACGGGGAGATTCTCGCTAATTATCTCAACCATTGCGAGGCACTCAAGAGTTGGCGGGAAGAATTCATAATCAGCTCCGATATTACCGTTAACAATACCGAGGAGAAACTGCAACGTCTGGTCGGAATAGAGTTAGCTTGTGGCGAAAACGCCTTGCAGAAACGGACACAGTATGTGTTTTCCGCATTTAACCAAATTCGGCAAAATGAAACAGCAATTCGATCTTCAAGTGTTTTGGGCAGGCCGATGTCGGAACTTGAGTTCGAGTCTAACTTGAATCAGTACCAAATGATGTTGCAAAACTCCATTCAGCAGCAGAGACGCCGTCTGGATGCTGAAAATCAAAAACTTCAAAACGATATTGAAAAAGAGTTGATCCGGCAACAGATCAGTAATCCTTCCGGAGCCTTTCAGCACCGTTCAAATAATCAGTAGAGAACGAGAAAATCCCCGTTTGGCAAGCCAGCAGCCGCCGGAAAGCTGAAATTATCCATCTGTATCTCTTCCGAACCCCCGAAATCAATGACAGTCCCTGCGTCATCAAAAACCCTCAGATTCAAACGCCCGCCCCGTGCATGACTAATTGCTTCTCCCCAGACTACAAGACGATGATTGTATTTGTTAAAAGCAATAGCCGGGTTCTTTTGCCGCGTTTCAATAAAGGGTTCTCCTGCTCGAGAAGGATTGCTGGGGTCCGAAAGATTTAACTGCTGAATACGACCCTCTGTTTCAAACACCAACCAGCGCTTATTGTTGGAATCGATCACAATGTCATTAGTGCTGAGCGGACAGAATGACGCCTCCCACTTTTGCAGCTCATGCATTGACCTATAAGAAGCATCGCTTAACTCTCCGTTGACGCCAGTAACTGTGAGCAGTTGCATGTGTCGACCTATGCCATTGATGGCTGAACGATAAGCCACCAGTATGTCGCTATCATCCATGTATTCCGCCGCCATCGAGCAACAGGCACAGGCGCCTAGGTCGGGATTACTGATCATAAATTCCTGCCCGAACGACACCCCGGAGTCATGAGAGAACCTAGCAAACATCGTTCGTTCATACTCTCGCTCCAAGCTGCCGGCTCCCCAGATAATCGCCACTTCAGATCCGCGCGCAGCCACTTCGCCGCCGGCGTCAATTCCTTCGACATACTGGGATACCAAGGAGCGCAATGGTTCAAACTGGGTGCGCTGAAGATTGGAGCGTGTGTAATTGAATGCAGACTCCCTAGGCAAATACCACAATACATGGATGCGGCCATCTCCACCTACCGCCATCGTTGCCCTGTCGATGGAAAAAGTCTGCATAGCGAATGCCTGACTGGAGACTTTGACGGGAAGACCGAACTGATTCTCTTCGGAATCATATTGACGGTAGTAAAGGTTACCCTCACGCGCAGCAGGCCGGTTGAGTCGTTTCTTGAAGTAAAGAAGATGTATCGTGCCCTCAGCATCTTGAACCAAACGCGGCTGCAGACCACCGTCCGGTGCTCGTTGTACGATCACTTCTGCCCAGGCAACATTAAACAGCCCAGTTACTGGCAGAAAAACCAATATACCGAGGACCAGCCGTAATTTAGAACGAACCATAGTAATTGTTCTAATTCTGTTAAATACTGCCAATATGGGTAGCATGTCCTAGAAAAACCCCTTGAATTAGTGCTAAGTTTACGCCGACTTCAGGGCGAGAATACAAGTTTTTAAGCATGTTACCAGTTGCCACGAGGTGAACTGAAGCAGGAAACTGACAAATACGCCAAAAAGGCCTTTTAGTGGGAAAAGCTATGAACACTTCAGGAATAAAAGAATTACGTTTCGGTTGGATTGCGTTGGTAGTGGTATTGAGCAATGCCTGCTCGCCACCGGATGAATCTGCAGCAATAGAAGCTGCAAACAGCAATTACGACACAACTCTGAACGTGCAGGAAATAATGACTCTGGTACTGGAACCCGCCTCAGACATTTTATGGGATTCAGGCGGTTGGATAGTGGATGCCTCAGGGTTGGAGGAGCTTTTTCCAACCACCGATGACGGTTGGGAATATGTTCGTGCACAAGCTGCTGTTATTGTGGAGTCGGGCAATATGCTCGCGCTTCCCAACCGCGCTGAGGATAACGATGCTTGGATGATTTATTCAAAAGGGCTCAGCAGTGTCGGACTCATGGCTATGGAGGCGGCAGCCGCTCAAAACGAAGAAGATTTTTTCGAGGCTGGTGCACAACTCTATAGCGTTTGCACAGCTTGCCACCAGGCCTACGACCCAGACATTAATAATCGCTTCGACAATAGCGAAGCCGACTGACTGCGATGGGCCTACCTATAATCTCGCCAAGGCGAGGTGTCATTACTTTAATCGTAGCGTTTCTCGCGCTGTTTGTGACAAACCTATTCGGACACACGATCGAAGGGTCTGACGCAAACTTTGTGCAGGCCATTGATGGTCCGGCAGTTTTTCCGTTCATGTACTTGGGAGCCAAACACATGGTGACTGGCTATGATCACCTGCTGTTCCTTGTAGGTGTAATCTTCTTTTTGTATCGTCCAAAGCATGTAGTGCAATACGTCACCCTGTTCGCTATCGGACATAGCATCACCCTGTTGTTCGGTGTGCTGGCTGACCTCCAGGTAAATGCCTATATTATCGACACTATCATCGGCCTATCGATCGTATATAAAGCCTTTGAAAACATCGATGGGTTCAAGCGGTTGTTTAAATTCGAGCCTAATACAAAGATAGCGGTATTCGTGTTCGGCTTATTTCACGGACTTGGATTAGCTACCAAGTTGCAAGAATTCACTATTTCAGATAACGGGTTAGTTACCAATATCATTAGTTTCAATGTGGGTGTCGAAATCGGACAAATACTCGCCTTGTCTGCTGTGTTTATCCTCCTAAGCATTTGGCGGACCAATGCCAGTTATTTGAGACACTCCTTCTTGACCAACACGGCCCTAATGACTGGCGGCTTCCTGTTAGCCGGCTACCAGATGAGCGCCTTCATGCTGGCACCCGCTTACTGATTGGAGAAAGATTGTGACCAAACCTGACACCTCCACCTCCCGACCGCCCTCTCCGCGTAACATCCTATTTGCAACTGGAGTGGCATTGATGGTTGGTTTACTAGTGTTACTGACGACTATCCTACCGGCGGAGTTTGGTTCAGATCCTCTGGGCACCGGACGTCTGCTTGGCCTAACTGCTTTATCGGCGGAAGAGAACCCGTTCGAAGAACGGCTGGAAGTGCATCGCTCCGACTATGTGGAGTTCGAATTGGGACCGTTCCAATCAGTGGAATACAAGTACACTTTGGACCTAGATGCTCCAATAGTATTCAGTTGGATTGCTGACGGTGAGCTCTATTATGATATGCATGCAGAACCGGCCGGATTGGGTGCGGAATACGCTGAGAGTTTCGAACAAGGAAATGCGGAACGCCGCATGGGCTCGTTCCATGCTCCTTTCGCCGGGATTCACGGCTGGTTCTGGGAAAATCGTGGGTCTCGCTCTGTCCTACTGCAACTGCATAGTTCCGGCTTCTACGTCAACTCTACTGTTTTTCGTGATGGCAGTGCCTATACAAAGGTAATTGACCCGATTGCAGACTGATTGCTTAGACATAGCGGATACAAGCACGAACAACTTTATCAAAGCTTTCTCGAACGAATGATAAATTTATCTAGGGAAAATTTGAACGTAAAAAACCCGACTGTTTTCCCAAACAGTCGGGTTTTTTAAGTAAGACTATTGGGGCTCTACAGCGTCTGATCCGTCGCGTGGGGCACCGGTTCCGGAGGATCCCATAAACAACTTGCGGCCATCCGGGAAAGTAATATCTCGGCCATTAGCACGACAAGTTGGCTCACATAGGCGATCTTTGCTTTGGTAACCGGTTACTACAATATCAGTTCCCAAGACCAGAGAGTTACGGTTAATCCCACGACGCAACAGTGTGTTTGGCGTACCACCCTCGACCATCCAAGGCCCCGGATCACGGGTAGCCTCCGGATCATTGTTTTCCAGATGGATCCAAGTGTGAGGGTTAATCCATTCTACACGCGTGATAGGACCACCCAGACGAACTGGCAAATTCGCATCAAATTCAGCGGAAAACGCATGGTGCGCAGTCACTGGAAGCTGGATCGCAACAACACCAGCCGCGGCTACTGCCAGTAAAGCCAGTAATTTAATCTTCATATGTTCTACCCCATGATTTGCTTTTTTATTCAAAGTGTCCTTCGGCAAATTTTAGACCTTCCCCTTGCCCAGAACGCTCAAATTTCGGTTAAGCGGACATTATACAGTAATTTATAGCAAGGGCTCGCCTGATTTCCAAGTAGTAAATCGATAAAACGAGTCCTTTTTCGACACAAACCGGATTAGAAGCCGAGCTCTGCTTCGCGACCCTTTCGGTATCTGCCGTACATAAGTTCTTCCACGAATTCAACACACTTAAATTGTGGCAACTCGAAGCCTGCCTCTAGTCGGCGATACAGCGGCATACGGATAGTCCAAGGTCGTTCGAAGATCTGCGGATCCTCCATAGTGGCCTCGTACTCAATGACATTTTCAGAAGCCATCGTCCAGCGCTCGGTGACCTTCAATTCATAGCTGTGGAAGTTTCCGGCACGGTCAAACCAAGTACGATCGTCTTGTCCTGTAACCTCTACAACAAAGGTATCACCTTCCCAGTATCCGTAGGACTGACCCATCCAGGAATCCAGTGGAGCTGGGCCGGGATTTTCCAGGAATACATTCCGGACACCGCCAGCAAAAGAGTAAGCTATAAAGAAGGCTCCCTCACTCTGGAAAATCTGAAACGGATGCGGCATATAGTTGGCTCGCGGCACACCAGGCATATAGCACTTGATCTCGGGATCGCTAGTCAGCCAGTTTTCACGATTTTCATTACGACGAGCTAACATTTCTGTTTTATAGGGGATCGAACCGCCATCAACCACACCGAAACTAGCGGGAACGGCCCCAGCTGCCCCTAAAGCCACTACTTCAGGCCCCGGTACCGGGACAAAATCACCGGGAACCAGGTGATAGGCAGCCTGCGGTGGCGCGGGCTCAAGATTGTCGTTGGCATTCATGAGAGCCTGCCAGATACCGTTAAAATCGGGCTTTCCACTTGGAGTACGAGGAATATCACTACCCATAGCTTCAGCGGCGTCAGCGACCTGGGCTGGCTGTTGAGCCTGGGTTGTTGACCCGTTATCAGCAGGCGAACATCCCGCTATGAGGACAGCGAATGATAGGAGCAGCCATTGGATTTTCATAATTCTACCTTTTGTTTTAATTTGATTTTCTCCCCCATAAGGACCACCGATGTAACCATCTGGGTTTGGGGCTGTCAAGCTAAAAGCACCGAATTATCTGGGCTTCAAAGCAATAACGACAGTCCTTTGCCATGGCCGAAGTCATCCTTCG
>JAKUTG010000066.1:0-10248 GCA_022447905.1 Pseudomonadales bacterium
TAGTCTTATTTAAAAACCATCTCATGGTAGCCAGATCATCCTCATGATCCATATAAGTGCATCGAATAGCCGGGCGACCGAACTTGTCTTGGTAAGTGGAGTCAAGTGTCACATTATTTGACTCCTGTGGCAATGAAGTAGTATGACCATTAAACGCCGCTACATGTGAAAATTCGTAAGCTAAATTATTCTTGTAATCAACACCCCAACTTGGCCCGTCAAAGACTTGACCGCTAACTAGACCAAATCCCAGTGGCACACCGCGGGTTGGATGACGGCCGTCTATACCGCCTCCCCCATAAAAGCCAAGGTTAGGATCCAGTTCATAAAAATCATGCACAACGCGTGTTGTCGGAACACTTTTCCAGGCATTAACTGGTGCGTCAAACAAACCGACTACCGAACTATGTCCATTGAACATCAAATTCTGACCGACAACCCCACTGGTGTTTGCCAAACCATCCGGAAAGAGGGCCGATTCGGACATTAGTAATAATCTCGGTGTTTCCGCTCCGTTGGCACAAAGTATAACCGCCTTTGCCCTCTGAGCTCGTTCAACACTTTCTTCATCCCAATAGACCACTTCGGTCGCCCGACCTGCCTCATTCGTGTGGACGCGAGACACGGTACACCCCGTGCGTAACTCGCAGTTACCTGAAGCCAGGGCCAAAGGAATCATTGCGATCATAGAGGAAGATTTGGCATTCACCTCACACCCGAAGCCATTACAAAATCCACAATGAATACAGCCGGGGCGGCCGTTGAAGGGCTGCGAAAGTATGGCCACGGGTGCTGGGTATGGCGTTAGACCTAACTGTTTGGCCGCCCGCTCTAGCAATACATCGGAACCTTTTATAGGCATGGGTGGACAGGGATATTCACGGGAGCGGGGCGGATCCCATGGGCCCTGCAGTCCGGATACACCGATCTCCCAGTCCACCTTTGTGTAATACGGCTCAAGATCTTCATAACTGATGGGCCAGTCAGCAAAGTTGGTACCCCCAACTGTCCCTCGCACAGTGGCTTCCATGAAATCTATAGGTCTGAATCGCCAGAAATTTCCCGAGAAATGAACGCTGCTACCGCCGACGTTGTGAGCATACCCGCATACTGAATCTCTAAGTTCTGCCTCTTCGTTTTCAGATTTGCGAAAAGTCTGAGGATAACCCTGCCGCGTACTCCATTTCATGTCATAGTTATGATCAATACCCCATTCATCATGTGTGAAATCTGCAGCCTGCAAGTGAGGTCCTTGCTCCAAAACTACAACTGTATGACCTGCTGTGGAGAGTTCTTTTGCGATTATTCCCCCAGCTGAGCCAGAACCGACGATCACAAAATCCACTTCATCTCTTTCCGGAAAGGTCGCTGCGAAAGCCTGAACCATCACTACTGCCCTTTCTCGGCATAGTCAGCATCGTAATAGCCAAAAGGAGGTTGCCATACATGCTGGTTATCAAACTGGATTAAATCGTAACCAACATAATCCCGATTCCCACCATACTCTGGCAAGGAAAACATGCCTGCTATTGTCAGGTAGCGAATGGTGTCGAAGAATACAGTACCCTCTATTTCAATAAGAGCTTGATCCTGTTGTGCTTCTTCTAGTTGATGAAAGTAAGCAACGCCAAAAGAAAGCGCAACACTTGCTTTGAGTTCACGCAGCCCTTGCAGCAGCAGAGATAACCCTTCTTCTCGTTTGTCTCCCAGAACATTATCGATGAAATAAATAACACCTGCCTCTCTCGCTCCTGGCGTGTCTGTTGTGGGAATAATTCTCGCCGCGATGGCCTCTAACTCCTCAGCTTCTTCTTCGGCGAGGGTCTGAAATTTTTCTCCACCTAGCCTTGCCTGTTCGGCCCGATTACAAGCAGCAAGCAGCATCGGCATAGTTAACACGATTGCTGAGCTACGGACCATGCCTCCCACCGACCCTAAAAAGGTGCGGCGTGACAAAGATTTTTGAGCCAAAACGAATTACTCCAAAATTACTCGATTGAAATATTTTATAGAAATACGTTGTTGGCAAAGAGTCTATCATACCGTTAAGCGAGTGACCCCTTTAGCTCAGCAAGGTGTAAGCGCGCTGCAGCAAGGACTCCATTGAATGCTTGCTAGTTTCCCACAAAGGATCATCGCGCTTGCCGCGCCTGTGCAACATCAGGTTAAAGCCAGTAATAATCGCAAATTTGTAGGCCGCCAAAGCCCGAAACCAGTTGATGTCAGGCAGTTCGGATCCCAACGCTTCGTGATACATCGCAATAAGTTTATCTGCCCGGGGCATGTAACGGCTACGATGGGCCATATCCGCCCATGCTTCAGGATCATTAAACGTAACGAACCAGCCAACATCGTTCAGCGTGGCGCCTATGCCAACCAGTTCCCAGTCGATTACAGCCATCAGTTCCCCCCGTTTCGAATAGAATAGGTTAGACCACTGGAAGTCACCATGGAAAATTCCGACCGGTGTGGAGCAGGGAAGCTGCTCAAGTAACAGTCTTTTCACTTCAGGAACCAGTTCTAAGCGCCAAGGATCTGCCGCTTTTTCAACGAAACGGTCCCAGCGATTAACATCATCTTCAAGCGATACGGGGTTGCCAAGATATTCGGCCTTCCCAGGATCAACTTTGTGTATCGCTGCCAGTGCTTTTACAGCCTGAAGTGCCATATCAATCCTGACAGCTTCATCAAGCTTTGCCACCCATGCATTGTTATCCTGCTTTACCACGTCACCTTCTAGCTGCAGTACGATAAAATATGGTCGGCCAAACCATTGGAGATCATCACCAGACCACTTAACACGACAATGAGGTATTTCGTCAGGTAGGGCATTAAGTGCTGCAACCTGCCGTAATACATCAGCAGTGCCCTGGAGTTTCACGTTGGGTGGTGGCAGTCGGATATACCACCTGTCAATCGAATCGCTCGTCTTTACCGAAAAACCATAAGAAAACCCAGCATGTCCCGGCATCTGAAAAACATCGCAAACCGCGATGGAGTCATCTTCATAGTGGTTACGACAGAAAGGATCGAGCCGTTGTTCAAGTTCTTCCAGCTCCATTCGCTTCTCCATGTAACGATAGGGTCGGATAAAAGTAATAAAAAAGGTGCCGGAAGGATTGCTCCAACAACCTCTCGCAGGACTCAAGTTGAATTCTAGCAGTTGTCTTCACTTGCAAAACAACCGGATAGGCGATAATACTCTAGATTTCGAGTGCATGGTGCATAGCACCCCGCAACTGCTCGCAGTTCCTTCCGCCTACTCACCAGGGCGGTAATTTTGAAGACCACAGGCCTTTTTAGTTGGCAACTAACTTCTGCAAAGTATTCGCTATCATTACCCTCACGGCTGCCACTGTAATCATGAATCCGCCCTTATTGGCGCAGCAGCAAACTATTCAGGATGGAGTCTACACTCAAACACAGGCTGCCGCGGGAAAGCGCCTGTACGAGGAAGCCTGTCGGCACTGTCATGATCTAGCGTTCTTTAAAAACAGGCTGATTTCGTTTGGCGGTATGACGCTGCTGGATTATTGGTACGCCATGTTCAGAAAAATGCCCGCAGACAAGCCTGGCTATCTTAAAGACAGTGAGTATCTGGAGATTATTGCCTATACGCTGTCAGTTAACGGATTCCCTCCGGGAAAATCAGAACTGGTCCCGAGTAACCAGTTAGGCAAGATCAAAATAGATTTGCTCCTGAATCATTCTAATTGACGGGTAATTCACTTAAATCGCCAATACGCCTAAAGGTCATTTAACAACTTAAAGTGTCAAACCATATTTCTTCATTGTGGCCATAATGGTAATAACGCTCTTTCTCACCAAATCTAACCAGTCCTTGAATTGCTGGCCTAGATTCACGATCATGTCCGAAAGTAGATAAGACCCAGATCAATGCTCGCTTCTCAATTTCCTCGCCGTAGCTTTTTAGCAAACTCCGCTAGATTCATTCTGGGTTGCTCAACTCTGGCCCCGTTGACGAGTAATTTCGCACAGACTTTTCAGCCCGATCACGAAGTCACCGTCACTGACATGGAAGTTATCGTAGTTAATGTTACACAAAGAACGAAATGGATATTCGTGCTCCTAACGGCAAGCAATGGCGTTACGGGTCTAGGTGAAGCGTCACTCGGCCGACGCAGCGAACTTAATGAACTGAATACGTTCTTTCGACTGGTGGAAGGCCAATCCCCTTTCGACATCAATCAATATCGAACAAGAGGCTGGCCAAGAGCTTCAGCTGGTAATCGAGCGGTAGCCACAGCATTCAGTGCTATAGAACACGCATTATGGGACATCGTGGGAAAAACTCTGAGTGTGCCAGTGTACCAATTGTTTGGAGGGAAGCTCCGCGACTCATTACCCGTTTATGCAAACATCAATCGGGCTACTTCCAATAGAACTCCAGAAGGGTTTGCTGAAAAAGCCCGACAAGCTGTCGCAGATGGCTTCAATGCTATCAAAGCGGCTCCGTTCGATGGCTTTCCTCCCCTCACAGCTTCACCGAATGAAATCTTCGAAGCACGCCAACTTGGCGTGGATTGCGTATTCGCCATACGGGAAGCGATTGGCAATGATATTGCTATTAAGATCGATGCCCATAGTTTTTTCGATGTGGAGTTGTCTATCAGCGTTGCGGAGCAACTATTGCCGGCCAACCTGTCCTGGTATGAAGAACCAATTGCACCTACCCGAACAACAGATACTAGGCGAATTCATGATTCTATTTCACAGACAATGGCTGGCGGTGAGTTTCTGTTCGGCGTGGAAGGCTTCGCGCCGTTATGCGAACAAAAGGCAGTAGACATTATCATGCCGGACATAAAACATTGCGGCGGATTACTCGAAGCCATCAGAATTGCTGCTGTTGCGGATGCCAATGGCATTAAAGTATCCCCCCACAATCCCAGCGGTCCGGTATCTACAGCGGCGTCCGTGGCTTTGTGTGCCGCTCTACCAAACTTCGACATACTTGAATACCAGTGGGGAGAACAACCCTGGCGAAGCAAGCTGGTGGTCCCCGACGAAATCATCGTAAATGGCACGATTGATATAAACGATAGCCCCGGCTTTGGCATAGATCTCAGTGAACAAGTACTAGCGGAACATCGTTCTTAATGAATGGCAGTATTCCAAGTTATAACGTATCGAGGCGAGAAGGAAAAAATGAAGAGTACACATAACCGCGTTCTGGCATTGTTGTTGCGTATCGGCGCTCTGTGCTTTACCAGCTCAGTGCTTTTCGCACAGAGCGATCTGGCGGAGGATTTCGTTTTAGTCGAAGGTGGTACCTTTAGTATGGGCAGCTCAGAGCGAGAAATCGGGCGAGACGAGGATGAAGGTCCTCGTCACCAGGTAACTATAGCCAGCTTTGCGCTGGCTCGTACAGAAGTGACTCGGGGCGAGTTTGCCAAATTTGTTGAGTCCACAGGTTATCGAACTGACTCTGAGAAAAGTTCAACGGGCTGCGCACCGCAACCGGAAGACGGCAGCCTTACGAGTTGGCGTGAGCCTGGTTGGGATCAAACTGACCAACACCCAGTTGTTTGCGTGAGTCGCAACGATGCGTACGCCTATGCTGAATGGAAAGGGCAGCAGATAGATATAGAACTACGCCTCCCGACCGAGGCTGAGTTTGAGTATGCGCTCCGCAAACCTAATGGCACTACCTATCCCTGGGGTATCGATGGGGAAAGGGGCTGTGCATTCGGCAATATCGGAGATATCAACTTTAGGAACTTGCGCCCAGATGTCATGAGCACAGCCGCCTGCAATGATGGTTTTACCTTTACGGCCCCAATAGGCAGTTTCAGGCCTGACGGTATAGGCACCGTTGATCTAACGGGCAATGTCTGGGAATGGACCGCTGACTGTTATGCCGATAATTATGCCGACTCACCGTCTGATAGTTCAGCAATGAGGGGTGGAGATTGCTCCGTTGGAGTTTTGCGAGGAGCCTCCTTCGATGATGGTCCTCGCTATCAGCGCTCAGCCAACCGTGTCGGGGCGGCACCTGAAAGAGGTGCCTGGGTGTTTGGCATCCGACTGGCACATGACCTGTGAAATATGTAAAACTTAAGCAGTTGCTATAGATGCTGGAGGCGAGCATGAAAACAAAACATATTCTCGCGGTTGTAGGTGCTATCGTTCTGCTGGCATTTACGTCAATTTCTGCCTACTCGCAATCAATAAACCAGAACCGAGGCAGCTATCTGGTAGAAAAAACGGCGTGGGGGCATCCCAACATTCAGGGTGTCTGGGATCGTCGTACCATTACTCCGCTAGAGCGCCCGGAACGCTTCGCTGGCAAACCCTTTCTTACTCCCGAAGAAATCAGGGCGTACGAACGTGCCAGCGCTGCGCGCGGGGATGGCAGGCCACTGGATTCAGGTCGCGGCGGCCCCTCCGTTCATGATCCTGGCGATCTCGACTATGGCTCCAATGTCGTGGCAACAGGAAGAACTTCGTTGGTGATTGATCCGGAATCCGGCCGCATTCCTCCCTACACAGAAGCAGCGCGAAAGCGTGCTTCTGCCGCCGCAAAAACAAGGGAACATCGTGGACCAGCAGATAGCTGGACCGATCGGTCGCTAACCGAGCGGTGTATCACTTGGGGTACGCCCAAAGGGATGTTGCCGCAAGCTTATAATAATAATGTCAAGATAGTTCAGACACCTGATCATGTGATGATTTATACCGAGATGGTACACGACGTTCGCATCATTCCTCTTGATGGCCGCCCCCATTTACCAGAATCGATTACCCAGTGGCATGGCGATCCGCGAGGGCACTGGGAGGGAAATACTCTCGTGGTTGAATCTACCAACTTTTCACCGAAATCAAGCTTTCGCCGATCAAATGTAAACTTGCATCTAGTAGAACGCTTCACACGAACCGAGGATGATATGCTGCGATACGAATTCACGGTGAACGACGACACTACATGGGAACGTCCTTGGGGGGTATCCTTTCCAATGATTCGCGGTGATCAACCCATCTATGAGTTTGCATGTCACGAAGGCAACTATGGCCTGCTTAACATCCTGAGTGTCGCGCGCAATCTAGAGAAGCAAGCAGCCCAATAGGCAGGGATCCCTCCTCAGAATACTGGTTACCACCGTCAGGCGAGCAATTCCAGCAAAGCCTCCGCTACAGCGTCGGGTCGGTGTGCTGGTAGATCATGGCCTGCGCCACTAATGATTCGCCTTGCACGCAGATCGCTGAATCTGGCCTGGTCACCGGTCGGATTGCTCGATGGCGGCCCAAAACCATTATCAGCTCCACGCAGGACGATTGCGGGCACTCTTATTACCGGTCGCTCCGCCAGTCGCCGCTCCACCTCAATGTAGCGTTCTTCACCAGGGGCGTTTATATGACGGTGCCGGTACGAGTGAATAACTACATCGACGAAATCTGGATTATCGAAGGAAGATGCTGACCGGTTATAGTCCTCATCACTGTATTGCCATCCTGGAGAAAAGGTGTCCCACAAATAGCGTACAATATCATGTCTGTTATTCTGCAATCCCACGACACCGCGTTCAGTGTTGAAGTACCACTGGTACCAGAGCAGCGCTTCGAATCTGGCCGGAGCTGGATTGCCAGGAGTGATTGTGTCCTGCACCGAATAACCTCCGCAGGCCACCTGACCTCGAACCCTGTCCGGATGCAGTATTGAAGTAATGCAGGCGGCCCGGTTACCCCAATCGAAACCCGCCGTAGCAAACTGGTCAAGCCCTAGTGCGTCAGCAAAATCTACCAGGTCCTGGGCAATAGCTGCTTGCTCCGCCATGCGGGGCACATCGGGATCACGAAACAGGGTGGGCCCGTAACCTCTTAAATAAGGTAACAGCACACGGTAACCAGCTTCCGCTAGCGGCGTTGATACACCGTCAAAGGACCGAACATCGTAGGGAAATCCGTGAAGCAGGATTACCGGGAAGCCATTGGGAGGCCCGTGCTCTTCGTAACCTATGTCTAGGACATCTGTTTGCACCATCCTGATCTCTGGAGACGCGACCTGGGCCGTGGCAAAATTGTTTGCAAGACCGCTTGCGGTGGCAACTGCCATACCTGCCTGCGTAATAAATTCTCTTCGAGTAGGGGCCATGTATAATTCCTTAATTCATTAAAATACCGCTATTGGATTTACGGGTGACCCAGTGCCGTTGGGAATTGGTAGTGGCGCAACGGTTAACATGAATTCCCAACGATTCTGTTGCTCCGCCATTTCCGCCAAAGCATCCAGATCGGACCGATCAATTAAGTGAATACCCAGCATTGTGAGCGCAAAATCATGCAGAGCCAGAGTAGGCAGGTCGCCTTCCGGGCGCGGTGTGTATCCCGGTGCCTCCCATCCAAGAATGGCAATGTCTCGCTCTCTTAGCCAGGGTATAACCGTGTTGTCAAATCCCGCGGCTTCTGCCCAAGTATCAAACGTCCCTTCCATTTCGCGGCGTGTCCACCTGCCCCAACGTAATAGCATGGCGTCTCCGGAGCCGACTTTAACTCCTGACATTTCTTCCCAGGCTTCCAGATCAGCAACTGTAATGCGATAGCCAGTTTCGAGGTAATCAACTCCTTTTAGCTTAGGAATATCGTATAACACGCCGCGCGTAACAATGCCGTCTTTCATGGTAAGCACGGCATTAACCTTGGCGCCCTCTTCCATGGTTACCGTGTTCGCCATTTCTACACCATTCCACATCTTGCCGTCGAAAAAGCGGTGTGCGAAACCGTCAATATGAGTAGTGCCGGCGCCATGGATGCAACGATACATGACTCGATCACTGGCACCGCGTGGGCTGGCATTGATCATTTCCCATTCTATCGGACAGGGGTTGTCGATGCTCTCGACCATGTCTGCCGTCCTAGCCAGGGAAACCGTAACCCCGCTCTTTACCAAAGAGGCTGCCTCACGACGTTTCTCAGCTGTAATCAAGTTAAGGGCTCCCAGTTCATCATCTGGACCCCAGCGCCCCCAATTTGAAAGTTCTTCCTGCCAACGCTCGTACTGTTGTTGAGAGACAAAGGAACCATCATCTTGAGCCTGGATGTCTCGCTGCTTGGGGTTAATCAGAAAAAGAAAAGTAGCGGTAAAAACGAACGCGAGAACCCGAAGATGTTTTGTGTAATTCATAATAAACTCCTGATTATCATTCTACCCGTCATAAGTTACGCGATAGATGACGTTTGCCATGTCGTCCGAGATCAATATTGAACCATCCGGCATATTGAGCACGTCGACCGGTCGACCCCAATTACTTTGCCCCTGCAACCACCCGTGAACAAACGGTGCATTTTCAGTGATCTCGGAATTGTCATTATTGATTCGACCCATCATTACACGGTAGCCTGATTTTGCCCTGCGATTCCAAGAACCGTGCTCTGCCCAGAATAGGGTATTGTTAAAGTCATCAGGGAACGACGCGCCACGATAGAACACCATCCCCAAAGGAGCAACATGAGCTCCCAGCTTCAGTACTGGAGCCCTGTAGTCATTAAAGGTTTTGCCACGACCAAAATCTGGATCTGGCAAATCTCCCTGATGGATATAGGGAAAACCGAAGTGCTGACCAACGTTACTAATCCGGTTTATTTCACAAGCAGGAAGATCGTCCCCCATCATGTCGCGGCCGTTATCGGTAAACCAGATTTCTCCCGTAACGGGGTGCCAGTCGAATCCAACGGTATTACGAATGCCCTTGGCAATGATTTCTAGATTGCTGCCGTCTAGATCCATGTTTAGCAAGGTCGCGAATATTTCTTCTTCCTCACATACATTACATGGAGCACCCACCGGCAAATACATTTTACCGTCGGGTCCTACCTGCAGAAACTTGAACCCGTGATGCCTGCGATTAGGTAGGGAATCGTTAAGAGTTTCAGTTTGATTCAGGTTGTTCAACTTCGAGTTAATATCGCGTATCTTGGATATACGATTAATCTCGCCGATATAGAGATCCCCTTCGTAATAGGCCACACCGTTTGGCGAATTAAGGCCTTCGGCGATAGTATTGACCTGGTCCGCCTCACCATCACCGTCACTATCAATTACCGCGTACACACGACCACGCAGGTTGCCTACAAAAACTGTGTTATTCGATCCCAAAGCCAATTGTCGGGGATTTTCCACCTCAGCGTAAACAGAGATTGAAAAGCCATCAAGCAATTTTAGCTTGTCTAGGTTGACTTCCTGAGCAACACATTTTGTAGTCATCAAACAGCATGCAATTATTGATATAA
>JAKUTG010000067.1:0-10239 GCA_022447905.1 Pseudomonadales bacterium
ACTCGCTAAGGAATCCACCACCTCCTTCGGGGAACTCCATAGAGGTGACCGCATGGTGAACCACTGGAAACCCATCGGCAGTCGGCTTGGTTTCAAAAGCTTTAATCCAACGATCTTTGGTCAACCCTGTATCGCTGTAGAAAGTCATCCACCAGTTCGGGCCACCTGCCGGCACGGTAAAAGGTTCAGGAATAGGAATGACAAGATCAGGTGGGCGACCCATCTCGTCTTCGAGCGTCCAGGCTACATCGTTTTCAAAAATTGGTACCGGTGGGATACTTCCAGGATTTCCTTGCGCCGCAACGCCATCGACCCAGCGGACAATTGTAGCTATTTCTTCATCGCTTAGAGAACGGTCGTCCTCAAACTCACGGATACCTACACTCTTATCGACAAAATAGGGAGGCATCTTACGCCGGGCTACTCGATCCTTAATCACTGGAGCCCAGGCTTGAACAGTGGCATAGTCAATGAGGGACATCGGAGCTATGGAACCTGGGCGATGGCACTCCACGCAATTATCATAAATGATAGGGGCGACGTGTTCCGAAAAAGTAGGATTGGCACTACTGAACTGCTGCGCGCTGGCGGGCAAAGCCATGACAACGGTGACTCCGATAAAACTGATATATTGACTCCACCGCTTTGTTGAAACTGCCTGGCTTGTTGTTCCTAACATTTTTGGCAACCTCCTGCATCTCTTCGATATGAAAAATCTTAAGCGTATTAATGCCAGTATCGAGAGCTGCGTTGTATTGAATTATAGTTCGCAGTAAAAAGAGTAATAATGATCACGCCTCGCAGTCAAGCGATTCTTTAATTGGCTAGCACCTTTCTAACTGAATCTGAACTAGGCCTACTACGTAATTACGGCGTCTAGGATAAGTCTTTATAAGGGCCAGAAAGGCCGATAAACGAGAATCTTAACGTTCTAGCTAAATTCGTAAGAATTTACCAGCTGGCGCTTTGTACAGTCAAGAATTTCGTGTGATAAAAAAACCGCTAGCGCTGTATAATTAAGCTCTATGAGCGAGCATTCAACCCGAGCCGTCCTGCGCTATCTTATTCCCGGAGACGAGAAACCGATTTATTACGCATCGGCCGGGGGGGCAGACGCACAGCTAAACATTTCAAATGCAGAGTTCGAAGAAAGAGTAGTAAGCATAAATGATGCACGTGACCAATCCGTCCCTGCGAGCTTGGATAAAGAAGGTTTTAGTCTGCATTCACACACCAGCGCGATTTCTGATTTTTACGAACTTGCGGACCAACAACAAGGGTATGAAGAAGAACTGAGAGATTTGGTTATACCATTAGTGGGAGGAAGCAATCTGCTCATATTTGATCACACACTGAGGTCAGATTCTGCAGCAATTCGTAGTCAACACAATACTCGCGAACCCGCTTCAGTCGTCCACAATGATTACACTGAAGCTTCTGCCAAGAATAGAATACTCAACCTTTTGCCTCCAAAAGAAGCTGAGCACCTGCTACTAGGCCATTTTGCAATTATCAACGTTTGGCGTTCCATTTCTGGACCCGTTGTTCAGTCTCCATTAACCTGCTGCGATGCTGAGACATTAGTCGAGACTGATTGCGTTGCGAGCGAACGGCGGGCGAAGGATCGTATCGGCGAGTTAGAACTGGTGAATTTTAATTCTGATCATAGATGGTATTACTATCCCGAAATGACCGGAACAGAAGTTTTATTGATCAAGACCTTCGATTCAGCCAAAGATGGACGCGCTCGCCGCTCTGCTCACACCGCATTCGATAACCCCCTGGCGCCATCGGGTGCCCCGCCGCGGGAAAGCGTGGAGTCGCGGTTGCTGGTTTTTTATTGAGACACGCTCTTCGTATTGTTCCTAAAAAGCTGGGTGTTCTTCGTATCGCTGCGCTAAATACTCCTGAACTAGTGGCGAGCCCGGCATCAAAGGTCATACGATGAGTGATCAGTACCGCGATCAGCCCCGCAAATAATCGTCGGAGCCATCTAGCCAATCATCACGACGCGGTGACCACATATCTATTTCCTCGACTTCCCCGATACAAGTCGCCTGGTGTGGCATATTTGGCGGAATAACAACCACATCACCGGGCCCAAGGAGCATTTCTTTCGGCTCATCACCCCCAAATACGAACCGCATTTCTCCTTTTATCACTTGAGTTATCTGTTCGTTATGATGACTATGCATCGGCACCGTAAAACCATCTTTAAAATAGATACGTGCCACTGTCATGTTCCTGCCGGTCACGATACGGCGTTTCATGGAACGGTTTACTGACTCGAGTTCAACTTCGTCCCAGTTTATTGATTGAAGCTTTTCGCTAACCATTTGAAATTTATCTTTTACTGAAACCAACCCAAAAAAGGCGCCTTCGAAATTTCTGAGGCGCCTCTATTAATTATTGAATCGAATACTAGCGTTCGGTGGGATCACGACCATCACGAGGCGCACCGGTACCAGACGACCCCAGGAAGAATTTACGCCCATCCTCAAACGTCACATCGCGGCCGTTGGCCCGGGCACTGCGATCCTTGCTTTGGTAGCCATCAACAACAATGTATGTCCCAGGAGTAATGGTGTCTCTGGATAACCCTCTTCGCAAAAGCGTATTTGGTGTACCACCTTCGACCATCCACACCTGTTTGCTGCCGTCTTCGTTGGTGACTTCCAAGTGAATCCAAGTGTGAGGATTTACCCACTCGACTCTTACTATTGGACCACGCAATAACACTGGGCGGTTCGGATCAAACTCGGCACTGAAGGAATGGTGCGCCATAGCATGACCAGTGAGGGCTGCAATTAGACCTGTCAGGGTCAGTATTACCCCAACCTTTCCGAAACCAATTAGTTTGCGCATGGTTATTCTCCTCAGATACGCTTTATCAGCCTTGCCCTACACAGAGTCTACCGGGTAGGGTTTACAACGCCACCCGGATCTTCGCCACGGAATTCCGCCTCCAGCAAACGAGCGCCCTTCATAATACCTTCGAGCGCATAATTTGCCTCATGACATGCATACTCGAACACCTTGTTAGGGCTCCTAGGCCAGGCATATTCTCCTGTAAACGGTGCAGTCCAGACTGACGGATCATCGACAGTGAAGGTATAAATAAGTTTGTCAGCACTCTCCATTCGAAACTGCTCTGTCACTTTCATGTTTTTGGAGCCTCGCGAAAATGCGGGAGTGTCCCGGAAGTTCGTGGTCTCGACCACCAATGTGTCGCCTTCCCACCAACCTATGGAATCACCTAACCATTTCTGGATTTCTGGTGGGTCATGCCTGGCATTCATCCGGACCATCCTAGCTTCATGACCCATTTCAACATGGATAATAACGGTATCTTCACTCTGAACAATACGCTTATGGTTGTTGTATAGTGCCGGTAGCATCGGTGGACCTGCCGTGGAGCTGAAAGAAAGCAAGCAGCGTTCTGCAAAGGGTCTCTGTTCCATGTTGTCATAGGGCCCTGGCGCATCCAAACCAGCATCTAACCAGTATGCCGTTCCGTCATTCGCCCCACCTTCTCGTCGGGGCGCCGCCTCGCCAGCACTGAACCTGGCTCGAAACGCCGCACGACGCTCATCGGTAACCGCTGGCGTTCGACCGTTAGCTGGATCGATCAAGATCGAAGTTCGCCATTGCCCATCGATCTGAAAAGCTCCAGTGCCTCGATCAATCCAGAATGTATTGTATCCACCAACATTGCCCGAGGCACCGGCCGAACCGTCACCTCCCTGAGGAGGCGCATTTCTGTTTGGATCGCTATCTAGCTGGCGTTCAATGTTTCGCTCTAGTTCTCGCGCAGCAATTCCGGCAGCCTCATCGTCAGTCAGAAATGTCTTTTCTCCAAATTCTTCTGGACGGTTCAAGGGTGTTAATGTCGATACATCGTATGTGCCAGACAGGTCCGGATGACAACTGGGGGTGCGGGGGATGCCTCCGTCCTGCGCCATCGCACTAAACACGAGAGCCAGACCTGTAAAGGCCAACACACTGGAAAACAACATCCTGATTTTTTTGTGCATACTTAACCTCCTCAAACTCATTCGGTTAACGAGGCAGCGGGTACCTGCGCGCTTCGCCATAAATTAATTCTTCCACGAATTCAACGCATCGAAAATCCATTATGCGAGCATTCTCTTCTATTCGACGATAAATAGGCATCTTAATGGTGAAAGGCTCGGTTAACACCAAGGGATCTTCGATCGTCGCTTCGTAGTCAATGTGATTTGCCCCCATCATTGTATATCGCTCTACGACATGCAATTGATAGCTGTGATGGCTGCCGGCACGATCTAGCCAAGTACCATCGGAAAGGCCGGTCACATCGACGACCAAGGTATCACCTTCCCAGCTACCTACAGACCATCCCATCCAAGAATCCACTTGTGAAGGCCCGGGATTATCCATATAGATGTCGCGCACTGCGCCAGCAAACTGATACGCGATAAACATGTCTTTCTCGCTCTGCACAATCTGGAATGGCATCGGCAAATAAGTAGCTCGTGGCACACCCGGCAAATAGCACTTTACCTCAGGGTCACGATCAATCCAGTTTGCCATGTTTTGTTCTTTCAGTGCTCGCGCCTCAGATGTATAAGGAATTTTACCGCCACCAACAATGACACCCATACTGCCGGGCACAGCTCCCACTGCCCCTAACCGCAGAGTATCCATTGCTGGCACAGGATTAACCGGTCCCTCGCGCATCTGAAGCGAATGGCGAGCAATGTGTGGTTCAAGATCGTAATTAGCCTCATTGATCACTTGCCAGATACCACTTAAATCCGGCCGCCCGTTGGAAAGCCTTGGGATATCTTGCGCTGCGACTTGCGACACAGAAAAAAACAATATCAGAACCAAAGAGAAAATCCTGAATGATGCCTTCATTCGATACTCCATAACTATGCGTGAAAATCAGACGCCGAAAAAATCAGCCCCTACCCTACACATTTATTAACGAACTGAGTACTTAGTAAAAGCCCCACCCGCCGAACTCAATGAATTTGGTCCTTCCGCTGCGAAGACATTGCCATCCGCATCGACTGCTACCCCTTCGCCCGCTGTGCCTTGATAAATCCTGTCAGTCCGCTCAAATGGCTGTATAAATGCCGAGATATGATCTTCATCGATATGACCAACGCGCACTCCGTTTCTCCAACCGACGTGACTGGTTGGGCTAGACTCGGAATCGATGGCATAAACCATGTCATCACTAGTTATGAAAAGTCCACTGATGCGGCCATACATGTAACGCGATTCGAGATAATTGCCGTCCTGATCGAAGAGCTCAATGCGATGATTACCACGATCCGCAACCCAGAGGCGGCCCTTTGAGTCGAATTCCATCGCATGCGGAGTTCGGAATTCACCGTGGCGTACGCCTATCTGGCCCCATTCCATGATGCGAGTGCCATCAGGAGCGAACTTGATTATACGTGCTGTTGACCCTTCTGCCCGGCCTGTTTCCATAGCCTGGTTGCTTGTCATACCCTGACCATTGTGACCATCAGACACGTAGATGCTGCCGTCAGGGCCAACGATTACATCATTCGGCTGATTGAATTGATTTGCCCCACTACCCGCTTGACCGTGTGTCCCGAGACTCATGAGCAACTCGCCGTCGGCACTGAACTTATGGACCTGGTGTCCCTTGGTCCGGGCCGCGTTGTTCGCGAAGTCCGTCACCCATACATTGCCCTCCGAATCAGCATGGATACCGTGAGGAGTCATCATGATGCCCCCACCGAAGTTTGCCAGCACTTCACCGGTATTACGATCGAACTTGAAGATCGGATCGACTGGATTAGTGTCGCAATTTATTGGTACTCCACCACCAAAGGCGCTGGCACCGCAACGTTCATAAGCCCAGACTTGACCGTCCGTCGGGTCAATATCGACACCGGCCGTCGAACCCCATTCTCTTCCTGCTGGGAGGTCTCCCCAATTTTGAGTAACTATCGGGGCTGGATTCGGCAATCCCTCACCTGAAATGTGGTTGCCTCTAACGACTTCGATATCAACTACATCGTCGATATCAACTACATCGTCGATATCAACTACATCGTCGATATTAGTGTCACATCCCGCTAGTAAAAATGAGACAGTGCCTATTAATGAGCATAAAAGGATTTTTTTAGAAAACATGATGGCTCCTTGTGATTCTTTGAATGTAGGGGAAGCATAAAAGCCCTCCACGCCCAAGTCCATACCTACTGGCCGATTTTAGCATCGGTTCATATCGCTGATTAACTAACTCAGGACGCTTTTTTTCTGATAAGTTCTCTCATAGTCAATACAAAATTGGAGGTGAGCTATGAAGATACGGGACTGGCCCGCGACTGTAGGTCTTAACGAGTCTTACCGCCGGATTAGGGAACTTGGTCTGGAATGCAACCTTTCCGAGCTGGATGCCTTCGGTTTTACAGTAATTGAAGACGCCGCGTCGACAGAACTAGTGGAGCGACTGAAAACTGCCATTGTGGCGACGACCGCCAGCCGTGAAAAAGTTTCACTCGAAGTTATCGATGGCAAAGCAAGCCTGCAGGGAATGAAATATCAAAACCATTTACTTATTAAAGACAGGGCATTTGAAGAAGCACTCATGCTCTCCAAACCCCTGACATTGGTTAAGTACCTCGCGGGTGAAAGCTGTATCTTCTCAACTATGGGCAGTCACCTACGAGGGGATGGCGGCAATGAGCTGCCATTACATGCGGACATTGGTGGCTGGCTGCCGCAACCATTCCCTCTGTGCCCTATGTTCGTCAATTACACCTTGGCTCTTACCGACTACAGTAAGGAAGCAGGCGCTTTAGCGGTCGTCCCCGGTAGCCACAAGAAGTGTCGTAGCCCTGAAGCTGGCGAAAATTCAGTGGAAAACAACGAGCTTGCGGCTCCCGTGGAGGTTCCAGCAGGCAGCGCGATTGTTTGGCATGGCAATTTATGGCATGGAGGATATATAAGACAGATTCCAGGTTTTCGTATCAACCTGGCAATGGTATTTCTAAGGGCTGGATTGATGCCGCAGGAAAATTATACTGGCCTGATCCCGCAGGAGACGTTCGACCGCAACAACGAAACTTTTGCTCAGCTACTTGGCCGCGACGTTGCCTGGAATTTTGGCGAAGAAGGTCCGGACTACAACAAATTAGCCAAGCAAGCGAGCTCAACGCGGAACTGGTTTACTTGATTTGCCGATGGTTGTGTCGACCAGGATGACAATAAAAACACCGTCGCTTTTAGCCCTCTCAAAAAAACTGATACCCAGCGCAAGCTGGTATGTACTGAAAGCTTTAAAGTACCAGGCTCAGGGTTTCGTTATTATCGGGCTATTTATTGCCCCCCGAAGGCGCTTGCTGCTCCCGCCATTCTTTTTCCCTGACTCTTGCCCCCATTAAGGTCGCTGTCATCGCATAGTTACCCTCATGACAAGCGTACTCATACGGAATTTGGTCGCTTTTTGGCCAAACCAATTCACCACTATAGGAATCCACATAATCTGGGTCTTCCACAGTAAAGCTATAGAGTAAGCCACTTTCATTAACAGGGCTGAATCGCTCGATGACCCGACGTCCTTCATTGGGTTGGTATGGCCGATCCAGAAAGTTGATGGTTTCTACCACGAGAGTATCTCCTTCCCACCATCCGATAGAATCTCCGTCCAACGTACTGAGCTCTTCAGGGTTATGCTCGGAGTCAATACGAATAATTCGCGCCCAATGCATCCACTCAATGTATAGCATTAAGTAGTCATCCGTCTGCACAATCGTTTTCAGATTATTATAAACCGAGGGTCGGACTGGGATTGATGCGCCCGCTTGGAATATGCAACGCACCCCAAGAACCTGATTTTCAGGGCCATCATAGGGTTGTTCGCCAGTCTCCAGCCACCAGGCTCCCTCTCTTTCCGGCCTGGCAAACCTAGGTGCATTTGCTGCTTTCTCTCTACCTGCGACAGTACGTTGGGGCATTCGGCCATCTTCAGGATAAGTAAGGATCGAAGTCCGGTACTTGCCATCGATCGTAAAGCCATCATCACCCCGGTCGAACCAGAAATCATTGTAGGATCCGATATTTCCTCCTTCTTCGGGTGCGCTTCGATCAGGATCACTTTGTTCCGAGCCCCGTTCTCTTGCCGTCATTTCTCTCTCACGCATCGCTTGCACTTCCTCTTCAGTTAAAACCAAGCGATTTCCGTACCTCGTGGGTCGTTGGAAAGGGGTGAGACTCGAAATATCATAGTTACCATTGAAATCCGGTTTCCCAAGAGCAGTACGTGGGAAATTATCTTGTGCATTGACTATAATTGGAATCGCCATGGCAAACGGCAATAAGGCAACTACAAATTTAATTGTGGTCTTCATAGTTTCCTCCACTGGAAAAATTTTTAACCAGCCTATTGTCTAATAAATGATTATCAGAACAAAATATACCAAGTTTAAGTAAACATCTCTAAACTTTACATCAGAAAACATGAATAAGACTGATCGAAATTTGGGTATGGGAACCGACATTAGTCGCCGGGATTTTCTGAACGGTTGTAGACTTGCAGTTGGCGCTTCTCTACTTCCTGGAGCAGCCTTAGCGCAAGATTCTTACATTGCTGCGCAGGACGTCCCTAATTACTATCCGCCCGAACTCACCGGTATGCGAGGCTCTCATTCCGGTGCCTTCGAAACAGCACATCAGGCACGCGACGGTGCGTCATTTAATGGCTCAGACAAAGGTGAGCGTTACGACCTTGTCGTAGTTGGTGCAGGTATTAGTGGTCTTTCAGCGGCCCATTTCTACCAACAGGCGAGAGGTGCCAATTCAAGAATCCTTATTCTCGAAAATCATGATGATTTTGGCGGCCACGCCAAACGCAATGAGTTTCAGACCGATGGCAACAACATCATAGGCTACGGTGGCAGCATGTTGCTAGAAGAACCTGCCTACTACCCAGCAATTGCTAAGCAACTGCTGGAAGATCTTGGTATTGATACCCAGCGTTTTTATCGCTATTTCGATCGGGATCTCTATTCATCAATGGGCTTATCTGAAGGTCTCTTTTTTGATGCAGAAACGTTTGGCGCTGACTATCTGGCTGTAGGCGACTGGAGTGACTCATCGATTTATGCCCAGGCACCCCTATCGACAAAAGCTCAAGAAGATCTGCAACGATTGTTTAAAGATGAACGCCATTATCTTCCTGAATTACCTGCTGCCGAACAGAATGATTATCTCCAAAATGTGGATTACCGCAGCTATTTAAGGAACCGGGCTAATATGGACGAAAGTGTACTAGATGTTATGCAGTCCTACGCGCGAGGCGTTTGGGCAGTCAATATCGACGCTCTCCCAGCACGGATTGCGTGGAGCTCCGGTTACCCCGGTTTCGGAAATCTAGATCTTGGCTTCGAGTCCTGGCGTCGCGAAGGTGATCAGGAAGAACCTAATATTTTCCACTTCCCTGACGGCAATGCCTCTGTAGCGCGACTGCTTGTGCGCAAGATGATCCCCGCAGTCGCGGTCGGAGACACTATGGAAGATATTGTGACAGCGCGTTTTGATTATAGTCAGCTGGATGAGCCAAATTCACCGATAAGCATTCGATTAAACAGTACCGCTGTGCGTGTACAACATATCGATGACAATCTCTCGAACGCGGTAAAAGTCACCTATGTGCGGGACGGTAAGACTCACGTAATAGAATCCAATCAAGTCATCATGGCTTGTTATAACCAGATGATCCCTTATCTCTGCCCAGAGATGCCTCAAGCGCAAAAATCAGCGCTGGCTAATTGTATTCGGGCGCCTCTGGTCTATACGAATGTGCTTCTTCACAATTGGCATAGCTTCGTGAATCTGGGAATTCACAGTGCTCACTGTCCCGGGAGTTATCATCATGGAGTGGAGCTCGACTACCCAGTAAGCCTAGGCGATTATCAATTCTCGAAATCACCTGATGAACCCATCGTGCTGCACCTAACGAGGGTGCCCGGCGAGTCAGGCAGCAGTGCACGAGATCAGTTTGCCGCCGGCAAGCGTGATTTACTTGCAACAACCTTCGAGACCTTTGAGCGAAATATCCGAGACCAGCTCTCTCGGCTACTGGGTCCAGGAGGCTTCAATGCGGCGCAGGACATTGCTGCGATCACGGTAAACCGCTGGCCCCACGGTTATGCCTATGGCTATGATCCTGATTCAGATCGAATCGCCTTCGACCCAGATTCTTGGCCAGCTGAG
>JAKUTG010000068.1:0-10173 GCA_022447905.1 Pseudomonadales bacterium
ACAATGCCGCTAACTCCACACCCTGTCTCTCGAAAGGAGGAGGCTTACTGGGGATTGGTTGTGTCGAAGCAGCTATTTCGCCCGGTACTTGTGAAGCAATTACAGGAGTTTCAACGATGGGCCAGACTGGTTCACCGGTAACTCGGTCCAACACGTATACATACCCTTGCTTACTCACCTGGGCCAAAGCCTGAATTTGTATACCATCCACAGTGATATCCATGAGATTGGGAGCGGCTGGTAAGTCGTAATCCCAGATATCATGATGGACCGTTTGATAATGCCAATTCCGTTCTCCGGTTTCACAATCCAGAGAAACGACGCTATTGGCGAATAAGTTGTCTCCCGGACGCTGACCCCCGTAGTAGTTATTGGTTGGGCAGCTGACCGGCAAATAGACCTGCCCAAGCTCCTCATCGGCACTCATTGGTGCCCAGACATTGGCGCCGCCATTGCTCGACCATGAATCATTTTCCCAGGTCTCTGTGCCGAATTCGCCAGCCCTTGGAATGGTATGAAAGGTCCATAATAGTTCGCCAGTGAGCGCGCTAAACCCCTTCACGTCACCCGGAGGAGACGGGGGCAACACCTCGCCATCATGAATGGAGGAACCGACAATCACCACATCTCGGCAAATGATGGGAGGTGAGGTGTTTCCAATCTGAATGGGGGTACCAGCAAGCTCTGGTATACCTAACTGATCATGGGCCTGATCCAGAACAAGGGAGCTGGCATTTTGTCGTGGAACACCATCCAGTAAATCGACAATTCCATTGTCGCCAAAATTATAAACCGGTAAACCCGTATCTGGATTGATGGCAATGAGTCTTGCGTCTCCCGTAGCAATGTATAGCCGTTTGGTTCGAGTATTCTCGCGTAAATCTCGTTTCTCCCACCAAGCGACGCCACGATGCAAAAATCCATTGTTGGGAGGGCGGCCAAATTTATAAGACTGAGGATTAAAGGTCCACAGTGTGATGCCAGTCAGCGCATCGATCGCGGCTACTTGACTGAATGAAGTGCTGGTGTAGAGCACGCCATCGATCATCAAGGGTGTAGATTCAAAAGCTGAATTTACGGGCCCGACAATATCGTTATCGAGTGAGCGCCACCGCCAGAGAATTTCCAATTCATTGACATTGTCTTTGTCTATTTGATCGAGCGGCGAATACTTGTTACTGGAAAGATTGCCGGAATAGTTAGGCCAGGCACCTTTTGATGTTCCTTCTTCGAGTATTTCTATGCTCTGCCGTTCCTGCACCAGCAGATCGACGGAAGTTAGCTGAAACCGGAGGGGATCAGCATTGCTTATTTCAAAATCTGCATCGTACAGGCTGCCGCTTCCCAGACAGTCAGCAAAGAGAAAGTCCAGATGTAGGCCTTCGGCATCAGAGTAGCTCGCGCTGGTTGCTGTGCCTTCGGCCTGTGGTGTGGCTTGAATGAATTCGACTTCGAAGGGTTCGGTAGTGATTGTTTCCAGGATTACAAAGAACACATCACCCGCACTTGTGGAGACAAAAAACTCAAGATCTCCTGAATCACAATGGTACTGACCAACCGAAGAATTCAGACGCAAAGCGCCAACTTCGCCTGCAAAGTTTGTCGGTGAGTTGAGAAACTGTTCGCTCGCAGCATTGACTGAAAATATACCATCTAGTGGCAGATTGGTGAATGTGCGAGTGGTTCTAGTGCCAATCTGGATTGTAATAACGCCGCTGGTCGGGATGGTCCGCTCGGGTAAAATAAAATCTGGCACTATTCCATTTGTCTCTGATTCGAAATTAGCAGTGGCGATTAAGAAATGTTTGTTGCGAGTATCTCCGACAGTGTCAATTGTTGGCTGAATAACCTGCTCATTGACTCTGATAGTCAATGCGGAAAGAGCATTCTGATTGAAAGCCGGCGAATAGAGTTCAATAAATTGAACTCTGCCGTCAGAATTGGAAAATACTTCTCGTATTTGCCACTGTTCGCTCCCAAATAGTGGACTGATTGATGATAGTGTTACGAAAATAATTAAGATCGTGCGCATTAAGAGTGTGTCCACTTACTATCAAAATTTGGAACTTTTTGAAAATTAACTTTTATAAAGGCTGACATACAAGAGCTTGCCGCACGCTACGTAAGCCTCATATTCTTCCACGGTAATCAGCCCTAAGGATTCCGCCACGTGAAGTATTTCACAACAGTAAATGGTGTATACAGAAGTATAATTTACTCTTGGATTGATCAGGATTTTTCCAAAGGGAATTATTTCAGGATATAAAATCTGAGGAGAGTTGATCATAAAACTCTGTCATTACCCGCGAATATAGTTTTCCAGTTGTTGGATAGTTGATTGTTGATCGTTAATGATAGTTTTAACCAAGTCCCCGAGCGATAACACACCTATAACCATATTTTCGTCGACAATTGGTAAATGACGGATATGGTTGTCCGTCATGACTGCTAATGAAGCTTCTACGCTTTCAGAGGAAGATACGGAAATGACATTGGAACTCATTATTTCGTCAACGCGAGTATCTGTTGAAGAACGGCCTTTCAAAATCACTTCCCTGGCGTAGTCCCGCTCCGAAATTATGCCCTTGAGAGCAACTCCCTTCATGACGAGCAAAGCTCCAACTTTTTTGGTAGCCATCGCTTGGATCGCTTCGTATACAGTGTTATCCGGCCTAATATGCCAGATTTCCTTGGCCTGCTTTTGATTGAGTACCTGTTGTACTGTGAGCATAGTTCATTCCCCCCGAAACAAAGTGCGCCACTGATACTGCTGTTATATTGATAGTTGGTTTTAAATCACCCTAATTTATCCACATTGCGACAGGCATGGGAAAAGTCCCTCGAAAACACATCCAGTCCACTAAATAATCAAATCTAGCTTGCATGTTGACCTCTTAATGTCATACCACAAACGTGACACAAGGTAATTTCTTGCTTGTAAAAATATCTCTTAACTAGGTGGTTGGCAACTATAAGTTGCCTCGCAATTGATAATCTTCCCGTTCTAGACTGCAGGGGTTTGGTATACAAACCCATAGAAATTAATTACTTGTGATATTTTCAAATAAAACTGATCTAGATGTTGCTGATTTCCGTAATATGCAACGTAATTTTAATAGGAACAACCTAAATGGTTTGCAAAAAATAACTGTTTTTTTGGCTGGGGTCGTTGATAAGGGACAGAGTAATGGGTTACTACCAACTACAAGAACCAGTAAAAACAAACTGCCCGTATTGCGGGGAATTAATCGAGCTTCTAGTGGATTGTTCAGTGCCTCGGCAAAATTACATTGAAGATTGTCAGGTTTGTTGTAGTCCCATAGAAGTTGTAGCTACCGTAGACGAAAAAGGGGAGCCTTCAGTGCTCACCACTGTGGGTAATGATTGACATTAATTAGCATTAAAACTATCTGTCAGGTCGAGAAGAATCTTAACACCTCAGGCTAGGTAGGTTTCTTTACAAGCGTAGCTTGACCCCACCATTGATTACATATCCATCTAGCGGCGCGTAAATATCATTAAATATGGGATTGGCAAGAGGCCCGGTGTAGAGTGGTTCCCATCGGGTTTGGCGTGTATCTGTGAGGTTTTCGAAGTTCAGAAACATTGAAAGGTCGTCGCTCATGACTTTTTCCATCATTAGACCTACAATCCAATAGTCTCGGCTTGTTCTTCCATCATTTAGTTCTTGATGGCCGTAATAATATGCTTCTAGGCCTATGCGTAGATCGTCTTCACGTTCGTATACGAATACCGTATTCAGTCGGTTCTTTGGGACGAGCGGGTAAGCGTGCACACCATGAGCGCTATGCTCTTGAACATCCGTATGAGTGTAACCGAGCAGCAGTTTAAAATTTCCCCTCTCCCAAACAGAATTAATTTCAGTACCGCGTGTGTCTAGGTAATCATCGAGCTGGTGATAGGTGAGTTTATCCCGGGCTGTTGGGGCTAATCGCATTGGTTTGTCCACGCGGGTATAAAAGAGGAGCAAGTTTACGTTCAACGATAAACCCTCCAGTAAATTGAATGAGCGATTAACGTCAACATTCAGCCCCATTGACCGTTCTGCTTCGAAATTTTCTGGTTCGATCGGAAGCACTCCTTGGAACTGATACTTTTCTGCATCTTCAGTAAATAATGTAGGTTCTTTGTAACCTAACCCGCCTCCAATACGTAGGGTTGTGTGCGCAGCCGGGGTATACAGTAGCGAAACCTTAGGGAGCACGAAACTTCCGTAATCGGAAGAATGATCTATTCGCAAACCGCTTTCCACGGTCCAGCGCTCTGCTAGCGAAAGAGTTCCCTGTATGAAGGCGCCCAGAGTATGACTGTGAAAATCATGTTGAAACCCTGGTAGAGCGTTGTCCTGTTCGAAATCTTGAGTCCAAAGGTTGAGGCCTGCCACCCATTCCACGGAGTTTGTGGTGCTTAATAGATGGGCTTCACTGAAACTTGAAAGCTGAGTACCTGAGAATCGGAAACTAGGCACAGTCAAATCTCGTTGGAAATGACTAATACTATTTCGTAGCACCAATTCGGTGCCAGATTGGAACCGGTGCAAATATTCAAGCTGTGATGAGAGGCGTTTGGTGGAACTGTCCTCGAAGTAGACTGGTTTGTCCTTTCTACCTTCTATATAACCCATGTCACCGCCGAGACGGTCTTCTATCACTGCGCTGAAACCTAGAGTAAGCTCACTATTTTCGCTGTCAAGAAATAGACGTGGATTGAAAGTCCAGCGTTCAAATTCTGGAATAGCGCTTAGTTCATTATCTGCTGGATCAAAGGCTTCACTGTTGCTATAGGACATGAACAGGGTCGTACCAAAATTTTCATTCTTGGTAGAAAAAAAGCTACTAGCATCTACACCACTGGCGGAGGTGGCATTTAGCAGTAGCGATTGTTCCTTTTCCGGTCCTGGGGTTTTTGTTATCAGGTTGACCAGTCCAGCGATGGCGCCGCCTCCATAGAGCGTCGAACTGGCGCCTTTGATCACTTCGACCTGCCGCAAGTCTAGCGGCGCTACTTGTAACAAACTCAGGCCACCAGAAAAGCCGCCATAAAGAGGCATGCCGTCACGAAGGAGTTGTGTGTATTTGCCATCGAGGCCCTGAATACGGATACTGGAATTAAAACTTGTAGGTGAGGTTTGTTGTACCTGGATGCCGGTGGTTTCATTCAGCAGCATACGAATGTCGCCTGGCTTCATGTTGGCTTTTTCGTTAATTTCTTCCCCGCCCAGTACTTCAACACGTGTTGGTTGCTCTTCAAAGCTGCGACGATTGCGGGTTGACGTTACAACAATCTCTTCAACTATTTCTTGCTGGGCAAATATAGGACCTGCTTGGGGAAAACCAAGTAATACCAATAAAATCGAGACCCACCCCGACAAATTGATAGTCGAAACGACATACTTTTTGCGGTTATGAATATCTCTAGCTGTTGCCAGAAAGGAGGATGCAGCCATATTAACAAAAACCGAACCCATTGTACGGCACTGTGGTGTGGAGCTTTGTGTTAAAGCTCGCAAATTCGGTTAAATGATAGGCTTGCCAATGATTCTAGGCGCCATCACTTTTTAAATCACCAAACTAGCTCATTGCTAATTAGTGAGATCTAGGCGCCATTAAGGTTCGTAACCAAACGATGCTGGCAAAATATTGTTTTTCCTGAAACGGGGATTAGAGGAAATTGTTCGGCCAGATCATGCTCCGCCACATATGGGCCACCGGGCTATTGTCGAAACCAAGACCTTCTTTTGGTTGTTTGAAGTTACGGCCGATAATATCGGTAAAGTCATCTATATCTACTACTACTCCTTCTTCAAATGAGTAGAGGTCATTCAATGTAACTAAGCGCGAGGTCATGTACCAACGATGATTTTTTGCTTCTTCATGAGCCTGGACAAGATAAGGTTCAGGTTTATAGTCTGCGCCGAAAAACCGGATATAAGATTCGGGGTATTCATAACCTACTGATAAGTCAGGAAAGAATCGTAATGCTTGATGTTTTTCTATGGCCCAGCTAACTTCTTCGTCGACGTATGGTTTAACCATCTGCGCGCACCAGTACCCGTGATCTGTTCGAATCAGATTTCCCACGCATATATCGTGTAGCAAGCAGGCCATTACGATTTTTTCATCAAACCCGTTTATCTTCGCTAATCTGGCACTTTGCAATACATGGTTAGCTGGGGCAAAACGTAGTTTATAGAAATCAATTAATGTTGGAGCTTTAGGCATGACTGGCAATCGAGGATCATTATGCTGGTAATAATTGCGTGTATCCCCGGGTATCGGATCCGGAGTTGGCTCTATATTACAGAACCAAGGGGTTGCAATACGCTTATCCAATTCAACACTCATCGCTTCTTCGATAGCGTCGGCCTTTTCGGAGAACGTGGCGGCACCGGCGATTGATGCTACAGTGGCGGCACTCATATTGCTTAAAAAGGAACGTCTATCCATATTTTCCTCCATCGGTAAGGGGGGCATATTTTTGGCAGCAAGTCTAACAGGAACTAAACTTCCCGCCACCACATACGCTAGATTTAGCACAGATTAATTGAATTAACCATCTATTTTGTTGCAATTTTGTTAGCTAGAGTCGACAGAGAAATACATGGCGCGAATCACTATAGCGCTTTAATGTGTTTTCGGTATCAGCGAACGGGCCAGGAACTTTCATGTACGAACCCAACTGGATGTCGGTATTGCCACCGATTTTGGCAATTATCCTTTCGATAGTAACTCGGCAAGTAATAATCTCTCTTAGTGTAGGAATCTTGGCGGGATATTGTGTGTTGGAATTCGTAAACCCAATTGCTGGCGCGGCGCTGGCTATAGATGGAGTCATTAACGTATTCAGTGATTCTGGCGATACCAAAGTATTAATATTTACACTAATTATTGGCGGAATGATTGCGACTATCGAGCAAGTGGGTGGAGTGAAAGGTTTCATTCACTTGTTGGAACACCGCGGCTGGGTGAACAATCCCAAAAGAGCCAAATGGTTGGCTTATTTCACCGGGGTGGTTATTTTTATTGAGTCTAATATTACATTGTTGATTGCTGGCGCCATCTCGCGACCATTATTTGACCGTTATAAAATTGCCAGAGAGAAGCTGGCTTACATAATCGATTCTACTTCCGCGCCAATCTGCATAATGATACCCCTGAATGCATGGGGGGCAGTAATTTTAAGCTTAGTAGGTTCGTCAACTACCAGTAATCCACTTGAAATATTCTTATTAGCAATTCCGTTTAATTTCTATCCAATCGCTGTGATTTTGTTTTCCGCCTTTGTCATCTGGGCGAACGTCAACATTGGGCCCATGAGAAAAGCTCAGTCAAGAACAGAAGATGGAATTTTGCTTTGGCCGGAAGCGACACCAATGGTAGATCCTTCCATTTTTACTCAACATAAAGTGGCAAATGAGGACGATAAAGCGCGTTTTATGATTGCCCCAATTGCAGTCATGGTTCTAGCGATGCCATTCGGTCTTTATATAACCGGGGATGGAGTTATTACAAATGGATCCGGATCCACTGCGGTGCTCTGGGCAGTCTTGTCAGGCGTTCTTACTTTGTGGTTATTGGTGTTAGCTCACGAACGCCTTTCGGTGCATGAACTAATGCAGACGTTTCTGAAAGGTGCAGGCGGGTTTTTGCAGGTAGCTATGATCCTCTTGCTGGCCCTAGCACTTGGTGATGTTGCTAATTTGCTTGGTACGGGAATCTATGTGGCTCAGCTGGCACAAGAAGCAATTCCGACATTTCTACTCCTGCCTTTACTTTTCTTCACGTCCAGCTTCATTGCATTCTCAATTGGTTCTAGTTGGGGGACGTTTGGCATTATGATTCCACTGGCATTACAGATCGCTGTAGCATTGGAGTTATCCGAGCCGCTATTTTTAGCGGCGGTATTATCTGGATCGGTTTTCGGCGATCATGCTTCGCCAATTAGTGATACAACAGTCGTTGCATCCATGGCATCTGCCACTGATCATATAGATCACGTGAGAACGCAACTACCTTATGCCATTCTGACCGCTATCATTGCGATGGTATGTTTTTTTGCGGCGGGGCTGCTTTTACTATAGTAACGCTTGATTTATTACTATCAGGCAGAAAGAATTTACCCCGAAGTCGCGCAATTGCAAATTATTTTGAAAAATCAGATTTGTAAATTGTTCGGCCGAAGTAAATGCATAGAGGTGCTCATGAATTTTTCACGGATCAATGTTTTGGAAGCCCGGCTATTGTTGGAAACTTCTGGCGGGGAAAGGGCCCAAATTGTGGATATCAGGGACGACCTTGCTTACCACGACGACCATATAGAAAACGCTGTAAATGTAAACAATAACAATCTTCAAGATTTTATTGATAATGCGGATGTTGAAGCGCCAGTACTTATTTACTGTTATCACGGGAACCTGAGTCAGGGGGCAGCAGCTTATCTAGCGGAACAGGGTTTCAAGCATGCCTATAGTCTTGATGGTGGTTATGAAGCTTGGAAAATTTCTGAAGCATAGAACTATTAGTTTCACAAAAGTCGACTAGTTAGAGTTGTTTTGTTCTTTTACTTTGCCTAGATTTTTTTTTGCGATCATCAATATTTGCATATAAATTAAATTAAGCATGGCCCAGGCGAATATTTCGAGAGGCCATAATCGATGCGCATCATCGTTAAAAAGTCTGGATCCAATGATGATTAATATCCAGAAAGCCAGAATAAGAAATGGAAATACTGCAGCCCATCTCCAGTGGCCATGCCACTGCTTAAGAGCGGCAATTGTTAGAGCGGCGCTGGCAGCGCTCACTGCCAAGATGATAACAACTACCAGCAGATTCCAGACCCAACCATAATCTGTTTGTGTGATAAGTCCTATTTCTTCAGCTGAGAATAGAGGTGTATTTCCGCCAATCATCAGAAAAGCCAGGGTGGCTCGATGGCTGCCTTTGATAGATGTTTTATTCAGGGCGCCACGCTCCGCTCTCCGTGACCACAACCGCAGGTGTTAAGCAGCGCATCACCGTAGCAATCTGAAAAATATCCGTAAGTCATTTAGATACAGATCAGGTTTTTCTAGCGCGGCAAAATGACCTCCTTCTGACATAACACTCCAGTGTCGTAAATCATAGGCGGCTTCTGCCCAGGCCCTCGGCGTGACAAATATTTCTGCGGGGAAAATGGCTGCCCCAGTTGGAACGTTGATGTAGCTAAGTGGGGGTTCAACCTGTGTCTTGCGGTTTTCGTAGTAGATGCGGGTAGAGGAGGTGATGGTTCCTGTGAACCAATAAATGGCTATGTTCGTTAACAATTCATCTTTGGTAAAATGGTTATCTAAATAACCGGTAGCTCCTTGGGGCATGTCTGTCCACCCGTGAAACTTCTCAACAATCCAGGCCGCTAGTCCGGCCGGGGAGTCGTTTAACCCTTAGCCTAACGTTTGGGGTTTGCTGCCTTGAATCTGCTGGTCGGCTCGCTCATTTTGCATGTCGGCTCCGCGTGCTACCCGAGCTGTTTCTTCTGCTTGTGTCACGCCTGCTCTTTGTTCAGGATCTGTCGGTAGTCCCGCTAGCATCATATTTGAGTGCAGTCCAATTAGCCGATCGGGATAATTGAAGGCGAGGTAGCGGTTTATAATGGCCCCCCAATCTCCACCCGCAATGGCGTAACGTTGATAGCCTATTTTTTCCATCAAGGCAGCTAAAATGTGAGCAATTTTCTCGGGGCTGTAACCCGGTCGTGTCGGAGCACTTGAAAACCCAAACAGAGGAAGAGAAGGAGTTATGATATGAAAAGCATCGTATGCACTGCCGCCGTACGTGACCGGGTCAACCAAGGGATCGATTATTTTGGAGAATTCACTTTTTGAGCCTGGCCAGCCGTGAACTATCATTAAAGGAATTGCATCAGGATGCTCAGAGCGCTGATGAATAAAGTGCATTTCTATTCCGTCGATTTCAGTTTTGAAATGGTCAAATTGGTTTAACGTTCTTTCTTGCTCTCTCCAATCGAATTAGTTTTCCCAATAATCGATTAATTCGGTGAGGTACGCCTTGTCAGTTCCGTAATCCCATGTGGTTTCGGAAATCTGGTCCGGAAGACGTGTGTTTTGCAGTCGAATTTTCAGGTCGCTAATTGCTGCATCTGGCACGCCTATCTCAA
>JAKUTG010000069.1:0-10106 GCA_022447905.1 Pseudomonadales bacterium
GCTGCTTGATGTCCTGAAAATGCAGCCCTGTGGGTGGCTCATCCAAAATATAAAGAGTCTTGCCCGTATCACGTTTGGATAATTCCCGAGACAATTTTACCCGTTGCGCTTCACCCCCTGAGAGCGTGGTGGCAGATTGCCCAAGGCAGATATAGGAGAGGCCCACATCCATCAATGTCTGTAATTTCCGGAAGATGTTCGGGATAGCGCCGAAGAATTCTCGGGCTTCTTCGATGGTCATGTTCAGCACTTCGCTAATGTTCTGGCCTTTGTACTTCACTTCTAAAGTCTCGCGGTTATAGCGTTTCCCAAGGCACTCATCGCAAGCAACATAGACGTCCGGCAGGAAGTGCATCTCGACTTTAACTACGCCATCGCCTTGACAGGCTTCGCAGCGACCACCTTTGACATTAAAAGAAAAGCGGCCGGGCTTGTATCCCCGGGAGCGAGATTCCTGAGTGCCGGCAAATAATTCACGCACCGGGGTAAAGATGCCAGTATAGGTGGCAGGGTTGGATCGGGGCGTTCGACCGATTGGGCTCTGGTCGATATCAACTACTTTGTCTAAATGTTCCAGGCCCAGGATTGATTCGAACGGAGATGGATTCAGCGTAGTCGCTTTATTCAGTCTGGTGGCAGCAATCGGATAGAGAGTGTTGTTAATTAATGTCGATTTACCGGAGCCTGATACTCCAGTTATACAGGTGAACAAGCCAACTGGGATGATTAGATTGACCTCCTGTAAATTATTACCAATGGCTCCCTGAAGTTGAATTAGCTTTTTTTCGTCGTAAGGTGTTCGAGCCTCAGGCACCTTAATGCTTTCCTTGCCTGCGAGATACTTTCCGGTGAGGGAATTCGGAGCACTTTCGATCTGGTCAATGGTTCCAGTAGCAACTATTTCGCCGCCATGTATTCCAGCTCCCGGGCCGATATCGATGATATGATCAGCGCTGCGTATAGCCGCTTCGTCGTGCTCAACGACAATTACGCTATTGCCAAGATCGCGCAAATGAAACAGCGTATTTAGTAGGCGGTTATTGTCCCTTTGATGTAGCCCAATGGAAGGCTCATCGAGGATATACATCACTCCTACTAAACCTGCGCCGATCTGGCTAGCCAGGCGAATACGTTGGCCTTCGCCGCCCGAGAGCGTTTCGGCACTGCGACTCAGGTTAAGGTAATTGAGCCCAACGTCCACTAGGAATTTAAGCCGATTTTGCAATTCTTTAAGGACTTTCTCAGCAATTTTGGCGCGCTTGCCCGTCAGCTTCAGGTTGTTGAAGTATTCAAGCGCTTGAGTTACGGTCATTTCAGTTATGCTCGGCAGGTTAATGCCTTGAATAAGCACATGCCGCGCATCCCGTCTTAGGCGGGTCCCGCCGCAGTCGGGGCAAGGCTGGGAGCTCAGGTACTTCGCCAGTTCTTCTCTGACCACGGTTGAATCCGTCTCGTGGAAGCGACGTTCCATATTCGGAAGAACTCCTTCAAATGCATAGCTGCGGGTTCGAGTGTCTCCTCGGTCATTGACGTAAACAAAGTCTACAACTTCGCCGTCGCTTCCTCGCAGTAGGACTTCTTGGTGCTTCTTGGAAAGTTTGTTAAAGGGTGTATCCACAGCGAACCCGAAATGCTCCGCCAAGGAAGTGAGTATATGGAAATAATAAACACTGCGCCTATCCCAGCCGCGAATAGCTCCCTCAGACAAAGAAAGGGAGGAGTCGGTAATGACTCTTTGCTCGTCAAAGAATTGTTTCAGGCCAAGACCGTCACAACCTGAGCAAGCACCAGCCGGGTTATTGAAAGAAAACAGCCGAGGTTCGAGCTCTGAGATGCTATGTCCACATTTCCTGCAAGCAAATAGGGATGAAAACACCAGGTCTTTTTCCCCACTGGTTCCTTCCATCATGCTCACAACAGCAAGTCCATCGGCAAGTTGGATAGCTGTTTCAAAACTCTCCGCTAGGCGTTGTTCTAGACCAGGCCGTATCTTCAACCGATCGATCACAACATCGATGGAATGCTTTTTATTCTTTTCAAGCTCTGGCGGATACTCAATCTCACATACCAAGCCATTGACACGGGCGCGTATGAATCCGCTCGTTTTGAGTTCATTGAAAACATGGATATGCTGTCCCTTGCGTTTCCGCACGATGGGAGCTAGTACCATAATGCGCGTGTCTGTCGGAAGCGCGATGACCTTATCTACCATCTGGGACACAGTTTGCGCTTCAAGCTTTATGTTGTGCTCTGGGCAATGAGGTTCGCCCACCCGCGCGAATAGCAAGCGCAAGTAATCATATATCTCGGTAATCGTTCCCACGGTAGAACGAGGATTATGAGACGTGGATTTCTGTTCGATCGAAATAGCTGGAGATAGCCCCTCTATATGATCGATATCCGGCTTCTCCATCATTGAAAGGAACTGCCTAGCATACGTGGACAGTGATTCGACGTAGCGGCGCTGGCCCTCTGCATAGAGCGTGTCGAATGCTAGAGAAGATTTACCTGAACCGGACAATCCCGTGATGACGACAAGTTTATCGCGGGGGATAGTGAGATTAATGTTTTTAAGGTTATGGGTGCGGGCACCGCGTACTTCAATTTTGTCCATGGTTAGCCGAGAATCAGTTGGTCCAACCGCCCATTATCGACAATTCTAGATAGGCGAGTAAAGCGATCTCCTCGTTGAGTGAAAATTGATCGATTTTCACCGAAAATTTCTCATGGGCGGTAGCTTGGTATAGACTTCAGCGTTATTCGCAAATTTTAAGTAAGGGGGCCAACGTGGCGAGTCGAGGCGTTAACAAGGTAATTCTCGTGGGTAACGTAGGTAACGAACCGGAGTGTCGGACCATGCCGAACGGAAATTCTGTTGCCAATGTCTCGGTTGCTACGAGTGAAACCTGGAAAGACAAAAATACAGGGGATCAACAAGACCGCACCGAATGGCACCGAGTAGTTTTCTTCAAACGCCTTGCGGAAATTGTTGAACAATATGTCAAGAAAGGATCGAAACTATATATAGAAGGAAGACTGCAAACCCGTTCCTGGGAGCAGGATGGTATTAAACGCTATACCACTGAAATTGTTGCTAACGAGATGCAGATGCTTGATTCTAGAAGTAGCGCCAGCCAAGATAGTTTTGGAGATCAAGCTAATACACCTCAACCGGCTCAGCAGCCAGCCCAGCAGGCACAGGCTCCCGCCAATTTTGATAACTTTGACGACGATATACCTTTCTAACGAAACTCGTATACGGACTGATTGCTTTGTGAAAAACATCCTTACAGTGCTATAGCGGTCAATTTCTAGCTTTATGCTTGCATTTTGCAGTGGTTTTCCCGCTGCGGCATCGTACCCATGATCCTTCTCGAGGTCTCGCTCGTCTGCTGATTTAATCTTAAATTCACTTAGTTTCTGAGCCACGCTTCGCACCATAGAGTGCATGGGCTTGACTTCGAGGTGGGATTCACTGAAATTTAATAGTTAGAGTGCTCTATCTGTCTGATATTCGGGAGTAATACCGGCTTGAAGCTCTTTATAGTGGGTGGTAATAGCCCCGTTGCAAAGGACCTGATCGATAACTTGCGCAAGCTCAAGATTCGCTTCCAAGCGCCAGCCGATAAACGGTTTGATCCAGAAAACGGAGTTGCGATAGCTAAAATGGTTACCGACTATTCACCCAGTCAGTTAATCAATCTGGCAGATTTTATATCCGGCAACCATGGGGCTCTTAAGCGGGCGGAAACCTCGGAACAGCGTTGTGAGAAGATCAACGCATTGTTACCCGGAACGTTGGCGGAAATCTGCAACCATCTCAATATACCAATGCTTCACTTGTCTAATGCCTACGTATTCGATGGGGAGAAAAAACTGGGTTACAACGAAAACGATTATACTAACCCTCAGGGCATTTACGGCAGGACTTCCATGGATGGCGAATTGGCGGTGCGGAAACACAATGCCCACATCATTATCCGTTCCGGCTGGCTGTTCGGAAAACGCAAGAAAGGCTTAATCAAATCCTGGATTCGCAGCATGATTAAGAATAACGGAGAGCTAGAGGTTTCGCGTCGGCGCTTCAGCCCCACTTATACCGGGGATCTTGCCGCAGCGGTCCTTGCGGTGTGTCAGCAGGTGGATTGCGACGCAAACGTTTGGGGTACGTACCATTACAGTGGTCTGGAAACTAAGAAAGAGATCGAGTTCGCAGAACAAACGTTGAAATATGCGACGAACCATGATGAGCAGGTCTACCAGCTCCTGGACAATATCAAAATTAAAGAACGTGAAGCGAGAGCACCCGAGATCCACAACTCAACACTGTCCAGTAAGAAAATGTTTGACACCTACGGGATAAAACCTAAATCCTGGCATGGACATTTGCAGAGAGTCATTAAGTTGCTTTACAGCGATCGGCCGAGGCTATCTGCAGACACCAACCCAGACTCAGCGGAGACTAGCGCAGCCTAGCCAGAACACATTCCATGAAATTGTCACATAATATTCCTCTCACGCCAATTGATGAAGCTATCGAAATACTGCGAACAAGCGTACCTCGGATCACGGGCAGTGAGTTGGTCATCCTAGCTGATGCCTGCGGTCGCGTGCTGACTGAGAAGTTGGTTGCTAGCGCAAATGTCCCTTCGCATGCCAACAGTGCAATGGACGGTTATGCCGTGTGCACTAAGGACCTAGTTGGTGAGCCCATTAAATTGAAAGTAGTTCAGCGCATTGTGGCGGGGCAGGTTGGCAAGCCATTATCTGAGGGAGAAGCAGCAAGGATATTTACCGGAGCACCTCTTCCAGAAGGAGCCAATGCGGTCGTTATACAGGAAAACTGTTCCTTGGACGGCAATCAGGTGGAAATACTTAAGATGGTCGAGCCAGGAGAAAATCTGCGTAAAGTGGGTGAAGACATCCAAGCCGGTGAAATCCTCTTGGAGGCTGGTCACCGCTTGCGGCCCCAGGATATTGGTCTAGCTGCTTCTACTGGCCTGACACAGCTGCTCGTGCAAAGGAAACTAACCGTAGCTGTTATGACTACTGGCGATGAATTAGTACAACCCGGCGTCGAGTTAAAGGACGGCCAGATATACAATTCCAATTACTTCATGCTCTCTGCCTTGTTGCGGATACTAAATGCCGAGGTTATAGAGTTAGGAGTTATTGAGGATGATCTTGTTAGCACTATGCAGGCGCTGGAAGAGGCGGCAAGTCTAGCAGACTGTATAGTGAGTACCGGTGGTGTCTCGGTCGGAGAAGAAGATCATGTCAAAACGGCCGTGGAGGCGGTTGGCGGTCTTGAATTATGGAAGCTGGCAATTAAGCCCGGTAAACCCTTTGCGAGTGGCAAGGTTCGTGATACCCAGTTCTTTGGCTTGCCTGGTAATCCGGTCTCTGCGTTCGTAACTTTTGTACTCGTTGTCAGACCTTGCTTGCTTGCCATGCTTGGCTGCAATCTCACTGCGGCCGCAAGATTTCAGGCGCGGGCGGGATTCGATAGTGGTAAATCCGGCGAGCGTCAGCAGTACATTCGGGCTTACTTAGGGAAAGATGGAAAAGGGCGATCTGAGTTAAAATCTTACGATAACCAGAGTTCTGGTGCAGGCAGTTCCTTGAGCAGGGCTGATGGCCTTGCCATAATCCCGCCACATACCTCGGTCGCCAGAGGAGACACTCTCGAATTTATTCCATTTTCCGAACTACTAATGTGATGTCATACCAGATAATGATCCACAAATTGGCTCTTTCAAGCATGGCTGTTCTGATCTTGCAGTCTTGTGCCATTCAAGAGCAGGAGCCAGCTGCAGGTGAAGGGGTGGAGTCAGGTGAGGTAAATATTAGTACTATTACTACGCTGGATCACGCTGAGGTTTATGCGGGGGAAGAGGATACTGATCGGCAGCGCATCATCGCTGATCTTTTATTCGAGGGCCTGCAGGCTTTAGACGCTGACCGCTTGTTGACTCCCGTTGATGATAATGCCCATGCACGCTTTAAGCGTGTGTTGGCATATGATCCGAACAATGAAATTGCTCATCAGGGGCTGGACGATATCGTAATACGCTACGTTGAACTTGCCGGTGATGCTAGCCGCCAGGGATTCTTTTCCGATGCTGAACTAATGATTGAGCGGGCGCAGTTTGTTGATGAAGATCACCCGGCTATCACTCAGGCATGGATAGACCTGCAAGAAGAGATCAACTCGGGTGATTTATTTTTTAAGCTTGACGATCGCGAATTTGCGCGACGCAGCGAAATAGCGCGAGATCAGCTGAAGGATATTGCAAGGCAAGCAGAAAAACATAACGCTTTCTTTTTGATTACAGCTCCGAATGACGATCTGGCCCGCTGGATGTTCAGTGTTATGCGAGAAGCTGTTGAGGGCTACCGATTGCGAGGCAATATAGAACTGACGGGTAGAACTAGCATTCGCCTCAGGATAACGCGCGATTAGCGTAAAGCAGGCGTGTCCGCTGGTATGAAATTAAATGTGGAGAGATCTTCTTTTATAGACCATGGTTGACTATATTTCTTGCTCCAATGCCCATTATAGATTTTCGCAATTTATTAACGCAGGGTAGAACTTAGGCTGGCTATTAAGGGTCTAATTATCAACTACCTCAAGGTTCTGGCTTTCCGTCCTTCTACTTTATTTCCGTGACTTTTCTATTTACATCTTTATTCAGGGCATACGGCCGATTGGTGCTATTTGCCGTCGGTTTGCTACTGGGCATCCAGGTACCGAGCTTTATGGACCAGTATCAGCAGCGCATAGACGCGCATTTTCGAGAGGTCAGTATCAATATCACTGGTTTCCAAGATACCGCTGACCGGTTATTCAGTGGTGATCTTGAATCGCTTATAGCCTACTATCGGGAAAGCAATGATGAAGTGTTCCAGCGAGACGCCGATAGCATTCGGCTAATCGTGGATCGTTACAATCGGATCACCATTGAACAAACTGCTCTACAGGGCAATATGGCCGCGTCAGCCTGGCATATAGCTTTTGTGTCAGATCGAGAATTTTTCAACGAAGCTATGGAGCAGTACAGCTATACCGTGCCGCTTAACTCGATAGCAATTCAATGGGGCTTGGCACTAGCTGTTCTCAGCACTTTGGCAATTGATCTAATGGTATTCGGTTCCACCCGGTTTTTTCGATTGCTTATGCATCGTAGAAAGGAAGTTCTCAGTGCGCAAAGCACACGGGTCTAAGGGTACAAAAGACCAGATGGATCAGCTATTAGGGCAACAAAAATAATTCTTCCTCACGAACAAGTGTGGGCTGGTTCAAATTTTAACGATCATTTTTCCGAAATTATCACCGCTGAATAGCCCAAGAAAGGCGCCAACGGCATTCTCCAGTCCTTCCACCATCGTTTCCTTACTTTTAATCTTGCCTTCCTTGATCCACTTGACTGTGTCTTCTAGGAATTGGGGGCGCATATCGCCATAGTCTGAAACGATGAATCCGTTTATGCGTATCTTTTTACCGACGATCAACATAAGGTTGTTTGGACCTGGCGCGGGTTCGGTATTGTTATAGGTAGCGATCATGCCGCAGGCGGCAATACGCCCAAAATGATTCATCACGTTCAAGGCAGCCTGTAAATGGGTGCCACCCACATTTTCGAAATAGACGTCGATGCCGTCCGGAGATGCTGCGCTTAAGGCTTTGGTTAAATCTCCACAGGTTTTATAGTTGATCACAGAATCTACACCACACTCTTCCTGTAACCATTGTGCCTTAGCATCACTCCCCACGCTGCCTATTACGCGACAACCTTTTAGTTTGGCGATTTGACAGACATTGGCTCCGACCGCTCCTGATGCGGCAGACACAAATACTGTCTCCCCTTCCTTTGGTTCGCCGAATTTCAACAGACCTACATAAGCAGTAAGGCCTGGCATTCCGAGTGAGCCCAGATAAAGCGAAAGCTGGTTCGGATCAAAGGGAATCAGTTTATTGACAGTAGTTGCATCGGCAACGAATTTGTCCTGCCACGCTGCCTGATTAATCACAATATCTCCTAACTGGAGATCACTGTCATTGGATTCTATTACTTCACCTATCGCTCCGCCGTACATCACTTGGTTCAACGCATAGGGTGCAGCATAGACCCCTTCGGGGCGCATGCGGCCGCGCATGTAGGGATCAACAGACATGTAAAGGTTCTTGACAAGCACTTGGCCTTTGCCGGGAGCTTCGAGTTCTACTTTAACTAATTTAAAATTATCTAAGGTTGGCACACCGGTTGGACGTGACACTAAATGAATTTGTTGAGCGGTGTAATCAGTCATTGTTTTCTCGTTTGTTGATCTAGGTGGTAATGACAGGAACCGATTTCTGGCGGTTCTGCAGAATGATTATGGTAAAAAGAATTGCAGCACCAGCTACGTGGTAATAAACAGGGAAGGGAGTCCACATCAGCAACACGGCACTGAGCAGCAATAGTACCGCAATCAGGGGGTTAATTTTCCTCTCAAGATGCCATTGAAGAATTCCTGCTAGGGCATACAGCCCCATGCTGGACCATAGGAAGACTTCAATGCGTTCGGACCAGCTGCCAGAGATCAATGGTGAGTACGCGAAGAGTACGGGGACTAGGTACAACCCCTTTGCCACCTTCCAGCTGGTAAGACCTGTTGCCATTGGGTTTGTACCAGCGATACCGGCGGCGGCGAAGGAGGCCAGGCAGACCGGAGGGGTGACATTACTATCCTGAGACAACCAGAAGATAATCAGGTGTGCACTCAGCAACATTCCTGGAAGCATTTCCGGATCAATCATTTCTTGGCGAATCAGCTGTTTCATCTCCAGCGGCATTTCCTGCAGAGCAACTACGGGGTCTCCACCGAACAGGCTAATGGTAGCGGCAACATTTGAAGGTATATCTTGAGTCTGCAGAGCGGACAGTAATTGAGACTGGCTGATTAGGTCAAAGATCATTGGGGCTGATAACGTGGCGAGTACGATATAGGAAGCAGTAACAGGCAACCCCATGCCCAACACCAGTGAAGCAAGCGCCACCAAGATGAGTGTAACGAGGAGGTTACCCTGGGCCCATTCCACGATCATCAGTGAGAAAGCGTTACCTACGCCCGTAGTCGTTACCACATTGATGATTATGCCAACAGCGACAAGTAAGAGAGCGGTGGATACCATGGTTTTTACACCACCAACTACGGCGTCGAAAATATCTGTGAGTCTCATAGGCTTGGTGGACAACCAAGAAGCCCCAATAACGCTGATGATGGCAAACGCGGCCGAAGTGGTCGGTGTGCGACCAGCGATCAAAAATCCAACCAGTACTGTAAGAGGGATAATAAAATGCCAGCCTTCTTTTAAGACATCGGAAACTTTCTCTGCATTTTCTTCGAGTACCGGAGTCATCCCCAAGCGTTTCGCTTCTATGCGAACAAAATAGGAAACTGTCAAAAAGTAAAGCAAAGCGGGCAAAGCCGATGCTGCGATAACGGTAAGATAGGAAATTTGGGTATAGCTTGCTAAAACAAAGGCACCAGCTCCCATGACCGGGGGCATCAGTGCGCCTCCTGTAGATGCCGCAGCTTCAACCCCGGCGGCAAATCTTCCAGAGAATCCAGAGCGCTTCATCATTGGGATCGTGATAACACCAATGGAAACTGTGTTGGCTACTGCTGATCCGGATATTGAACCCATTAAGCCAGAACCTATAACAGATACAAGTCCTGCACCGCCAGTTATGCGCCGCGTCAGACACTGTGCTACTTGTACAATAAAGTCGCCGGCACCAGATTTCAGCAGGAACGAACCAAAAATTATGAACATGAATACGAAGGTTGAAGAGATTTGGGCGGTGAGCCCAAACATACCTTCGCTAGTAAAGAAAGTGCGATAAAGAACTGTTTCCAAACTAAGCACTGGAAAGGCAAAAACGCCGCTGATGTAACGGCCTAGAAATAAAATGTAGGAAAGGCTGATAACAATCAGTATGGGCATGAACCAGCCGGTAGTGCGACGGGTGAACTCGATAGCGAGCCCAATGGCGATCATTGAAAAGACGTAGTCGCTAAGTATGTACTCGGTTTCGCGAGCATAAAGTGCGTTTTCGAAA
>JAKUTG010000007.1:0-26804 GCA_022447905.1 Pseudomonadales bacterium
TCGAGCAAGAACCGGATGAAGAAGGTTGTGCCTGAAACCACTTGTAATCGTTCAGCAGCACACCGGGAAACCTCTTAATACCTTGTTTTTTTATCTTTACTGAGCAGGATGGAAATAGAGTCTGAAAGCAGTACTCTTTTAATGAATAACCCCCTTCACAAAAACAGCAATGTCTAATTAGTACCTCTCCCACCCCCCTATTCCCTGTTATCGGCGTTGTACTTATTAACCATATAAAGTGCGCACTTACGGATAAAAGTCTCGAAACAGCCTCAGCGCATGAGAAGTCTCTAATTTATGCAAAAGTCCCTCTAGATTACCATCTTCACGTTTTTGATTTTATCTAGGTCTAGGAAAATACGGCGCAGTTGATCTTCACCAGTTGCGCTAATGGTTACTGTAATAGAGAGATAATTTTTTTTACGGCTAGCCTGAGTGCTCATCATATCTTCTGCGATCCTGCAGGTATGCCTTTCGATGGTCTCAACAACCTCAGCTTGAAAATTGTTTCCCTTTTTCCCAATGATTTTAATTGGATACAGACAAGGGAAGTCAATCTTTGCTGCTACCTGGCCAACTGAATCCGAGCTTGAAGACACTGATTTTTTATGCTTACCCGCCAAAAAGGTTACTGAAGAAAAGTGTAAGCCAATCTATAAATCGCTTCAGTAGTCCTCCCAACTCGACTTCTTGCATGGCTATTACGTCGCCACGGTAAATGATGTCATTATCGAGCACGACGTTGACTACACCCATAATCTGGCCGTTTTCCAATGGTGCCCTGATTACCTCATCAATATCCAGCGAAGCTGTCATGGCTTCCGCTTGCCCTCGCGGAATTGTCACATAGACTTCCTCCTGGATACCAAGATCGACAGCACTTTGGCTACCTGACCAAACGGGAACATTAGTTAGAATCTGATTAGGATCATAAAGCTTGTGAGTTTCATAATACCTGAACCCATAGGTAAGGAGCTTCTGAGTTTCAATGGCACGAGCTTGCTCACTGGAGGCTCCCATGACCACGGAAATAAGCCTCATCCCGTCACGTTCGGCAGAAGCTACTAGACAAAATCCAGCTGCATCAGTCCAGCCGGTTTTCATGCCATCGACATTGCGATCACGAAATAGCAACGAATTACGATTAGTCTGACGAATATCGTTGTACGTGAATTCTCGTTCCGCATATATTGGATAAAAATCTTGGTGTTTGTTAATCGCAGATCTGGCAAGGGTCGACAGATCTCGCGCGGACATGGTGTTGTAGTACAATTCGGTGTCGAGCCCACTGGCGTTCATGAAAAAACTATCGGTCAATCCGAGCACTTCCGCATATTGATTCATCATATCGGCGAAGGCATCTTCACTGCCTGCAACATGTTCCGCAATCGCCACGCTGGCATCATTTCCAGACTGAATGATTATACCTCGCAGCAGATCTTCCACACTTACCTGGGTATTGACGCCGACAAACATCTTGGAACCTTCCGTGCGCCAGGCATTTTCACTAATGTGCACTTGGTCATTCAGATCTAGCGTACCGTTGATAATTTCTTCAACCGCGATATAGGCCGTCATAATCTTGGTCAGACTGGCGGGCGGGAGAGGCTCATCAGCGTTATCCTCTACAACGATTTGGCCGGTTTTGGCATCGATCAGAATATAGCTAGTTGCCGCTATTCCCGGTGGCCGGGGAATTATTACCTGGGCTACTGCAACATTGTTGATGAAAACAAGAATCACCAGAACCCATAAACGGGTAAATAGCTCCACAATTCGCTGTAGGGGTAATAAAGATTTAACGTTCTTTAGTAACATAAAGAAATCCGTCTTGAAATTGATAAATGAGTCAAACTGAGAGACGATGAACCACGTGGTGAAATCATTCAATATGCTTAATCTGTTACAGTGTACGGGCTTCCCAGATCAGCGGCAACTAGACTTTGAGTGAGACGACGAATCTCAGTCTCGTCATTTACTGGACCAATCCGGACTCGATGCAAAACTCCGCTCGATTGACTAATCACTTCGCGAATGAATACCGGCCGATTGGTCATTCCTCGCAGTCGGTTAGACACCTCTTGAGCCCTACCTAGTTCAGAGAAAGCGCCAACCTGCAAATACTTATTACTGGGTGCAGATAGTTTCAGCTCTTCTCCATTTGGCGATGACTTCTGGACAAGAATTCGTTCTCGCTCCATACCGGAGACTATTATCGCATCCAGTTGAACCCGCGCCGTGCCTATTTTAGCGTATCCTAGTTTCAAAGCAGCTGCATAAGAGAGATCGACAATTCGATCACCATGAAACGGCCCTCGGTCATTTACACGGACAACTATGCTGCGGTTGTTATTCAGGTTCGTCACCTTAAGAAAACTGGGTATTGGTAGAGATTTATGTGCGGCCGAAACCTTATACATGTCAAATATTTCGCCGTTGGAGGTTTTATGTCCGTGGAATTTCTCCCCATACCATGACGCTACTCCACTTTCACTGTAACCCTCTTCGGTCGGCAACACGTGATACGTATCACCAAACACGGTATAGGGGCTTCGATTCCCTGCCATACTGCGAGTTACCTGTTCCGGTATAACTTCCGGAATAGCCGAAATCTCTAAGGAACCACTCGGAGCCCGATCCTTTTGGATACTATAGCGGGTAGCATCGGGATTGGTTGGCACCGTCGCGGTACTACAGCCAGCCAACACGGCCACGGCCACAAGTCCGCTCTTGATTAGTATAGAATTCATCAACAAAACAGCTCAGCTCTTCCAGAAAATCGAGAATATTTAGTTACTTAGCGTCCAAATAGACAATAGTTTTAACTTCACTGAAACCGCTCGGACTTGCTTTTTGTAAAAGAAGTGATGGACAATTATTGAATATAAACCAAATTTTAATTTAATATCAATAAGTTAGGTTTCTTTAAGTCGGCCATGAGTCTGAATTGACATAAGCAGACCGAAACACACAAAAAAAGTTACGATCGCGGTTCCGCCACGAGAAATAAGAGGCAGAGGCAAACCAATTACCGGTAACAAACCCGAAACCATTGCCATATTAACAAACACGTAGATGAAAAAAGTCAGGGTTATGCTGCCGGCCAGGAGCCGACTGAACATATCTTTGGCGGAATACGCAATATAGGAACTCCGCAGAAGGATGAAAAGGTAGAGACAGATAAGAAAAAGTATCCCGAGCAATCCAAATTCCTCGGCTAATACAGCAAGAATAAAGTCGGTATTACTTTCCGGAATAAAATCCAGATGTGACTGGGCCCCATTTCCGTACCCCTTGCCATATACGCCTCCAGATCCAATAGCGATCTGCGATTGGATAATGTTATAGCCGGCTCCTGTTGGGTCACGGTAAGGATTAAAGACGGTTAGTATTCGACTTTTTATGTGTTCCGGGGCCAGGAAAAGATACCATGCAGGCGAAGCCAGCAGGAGAGCCAAGAAACCGGTAATTACTATACGCCAGCGAATCCCTGCGAGCAGCACCACGAATAATCCAGACATCACCACCATGATGGCTGTTCCTGTATCATTCTGAATAATAATCAGTACAGCTGGAATCAGAATCATAAGGGCTGACCAAAACAAGTGTTTGAAGCGTGGAGGCAGCGGTCGGCTCCCCAGATACCAGGCTATCATTAGCGGGACAACAATTTTCATAATTTCCGAAGGTTGAAAACTAGGGATCCCAGGTAAGTCTATCCAGCTTCGAGCTCCGCCTGCCTCCACTCCGATTATAAGTACGAGAGCCAACAGAGCAAGTCCTGCCCCATACATAGAGAGCGCCCAGCTTCTGAAAACATGTACATTGAACTGAGAAACGATAAACATCGCTAATATTCCAACGACCATTACCAGGGCTTGTCGGCGCACAACGGTCTCGTTGCCATCGCTCGCGCTATAAAGCACGAACAGCCCGAAACAGCAAATGAGGATTAGTCCAATCAGCAGAGGTGGATCGGTATGGACAAAGCGCCAAATCGAGCCAGACCGATTACTTGATGATTCAGCCCTTGGGGATTGACGAATGAAATCGCGGTTATTCATCGGAAGTACTTACCTGCTTTTCAGAATGAGGGGCGTCTTCCTCGGTAAAGAAATCGAGCTTCAATATATCCAATAGGTAAGTATCGATAACCTGCTTCGCAATAGGACCTGCCACGCTGCTGCCGTGTTCACCATTCTCCACAAATACAGCAATCGCTATCTGTGGAGCAATCTGAGAATTCTGAGCAGGCGCAAACGAAATGAACAATCCGTGGTCTCTGTTCAAATCGGATACCATGATGTCAGAACTGGACAGAATATCCTGACTGATCCCAACCACCTGCGCAGAACCGGACTTACCTGCCATTTTATAGGACATTTCTCGATCTGCCATAGCGATCGATTCATAGGCAGTACCATAATCCCTAAACTGATCTGAGAAGGGCCGATGAACAACCATAGTCATGGCATTTTCTATATAACGCCAGTAATCTGAATCGTTAACCATAACATCAGGCATAGGGTTCTCGATTAACGGTTCAAATAATTCACCATCTACTGCCTTCAACATGCGGGGCGGCACCACTTTACCTTCATTAGCAATAATCGATGCAGCGGTTGCCAACTGCAGTGGAGTAGCCCACATGTATCCCTGACCAATAGAGGAATTGATGGTGTCGCCCGGATACCACGGCTCACCGCGGCTCGCCATTTTCCATTCCCGAGACGGTAGCACGCCAGTTCGGGCGTAAGCGATATCAACTGCAAAATTATTACCGAATCCAAACTTCGCCATGAAATCATGAATCGTATCTATACCCATGCGATTCCCTAGATCGTAGAAAAACGTATCACAGGACTGGTAAATCGCCTTCATTAAATCAGTACGGCCGTGTCCGCCACCGATTTGAGTCCTCAAGGTATAGTCTCCCCAGCGATAAGAAACGCCGGGCAAGCGGAAATAACCTGGATCTTCGATAGCGAAATCGTAATCTATGTGTTCATGGTGCAAGCCTGCCAAACCAAGAAATGGTTTTATAGTAGAGCCTGGCGGGTAAGGATTGGTAGTGCGATCGAATAAAGGGGTATTCACCTCATCCTTAACCAATATGTCGTAATCTTTACTGCTGATTCCTGTTACAAAAAGGTTTGGATCAAACGCCGGTTGACTAACCATGGCGAGAATGCCACCCGTGTTTGGATCGATGGCTACAATTGCACCGCGAAAATCACCCAGCGCATTTTCAGCTGCAATCTGTAACTGCACATCCATATGCAGCGTAATGTTTTTCCCAGCGACTGGGTCAGTTCGATCAAGCCGCCGCATAACCTGACCCCTGTTATTCTTCTCGACAATTTCGTAACCTACAGTACCGTGCAGCAAGTCTTCGTAAGTACGTTCAATACCAGTCTTGCCTCTATGATTAGTGCCTCCATAATTTTCTTTTTCAGCGTCACTTAGACTATCTAGCTCTTCTCGGTTAATTTCAGACACGTAACCAACTGAATGAGCCGTCAAACCTGCTAGCGGGTAGCGACGTACCAATTGAGGTTCAATAGCTATTCCGGGTAACAGGTGTCCATTTACTGCAACTTTGGACTTTTCTTCTTCATCGAGAATATAACGCAACGGTACAGAAGAAAATGGCACGCGATTCCGCTGCAACCGAGAATTAAACTGTTCTATATCATCATCTGTCAGCCTAATCAGCCTACTCAGGATTTCGAGAGTTTCATCGAAGTTTTTTACCTGCTCCGGCACCGCTGTAAGGTTAAAGATTGGTTGGTTTTCAGCCAACAATTTGCCGCTACGATCAAAGATAAGACCGCGGGCTGGTGGCACATACTGAGAATGCAGGCGGTTACCGTCAGAGCGAGCCGTGAAATATTCGTGTTGATAGATTTGGAGATTAACCAACTGCAAAATAAGCGCGACAAAAAGAACAACAATAAAGACACCGGCAACTACTAACCTGTGATTAAATAGCTTTTTTTCCGCTTCGTGATCTTTAAGCTGCCACTTGCCTGCCATCTGTCAGAAACTTCCTTAGCCGGGTGTATGCCCCATTAATGACTCAATTAATCGGCTGTGTTGCGTAATTCTTTCCAATTCTTGGGAAGGATTTAGACCCCGCCCTGGCCGATTAGTTTAATTCTGCACTCCAATAATTGGCCGTTCATTAGTCTAGCGTCTTTTTCGGGATATTTTTAGCTTTCCCGGCTTTTTTTGGTTGCCCCAGTACTCAAGGGAAGAGTCTAGTAGTGACACATTTAATCCCGGTGATACGGATGAGCTCTAAGAATACTGACCGCTCGGTAAAGCTGCTCGATAACGAGAATTCTTACGAGCGAATGTGGAAGCGTCAGAGAAGAAAGAGACCACCGTTCTATAGATTGATCAAGACAGGACTGGCTCAGGCCATCAGGGCCACCAATGAGTAAACTGATATTTTGGCCCTCTGCTCTAAAAATGTTCAGCTTTTTGACTAGCTGCTCAGTACTCAGCGATATTCCGGCAATATCCAATGCAATAATCCGACTACCCGGTAGCACCATTTTCAGAATCTGCTCACCTTCTTTTTTGATGCATTGTTGAATATTCTGGGATTTATTCCGCTTGGGCAGAGGAACTTCAATGAGGCTAAATTTAAGCTCTGACTGAATCCGTTTTTGATATTCCTTGATAGCTTCTTGGACCCAGCCAGGCATTTTAGTGCCAACAGTTATTAATGAGACCTTCATGTTAATGGTTTAACTAGGAATTAGTTCTTACTTCCAAATTATCTTCAGAAGCAGTATCAAAGCTCCAAAGATCCTCTAAATTGTAAAGTGCACGAACGGGAGCCCTCATGATATGGACGATAACATCACCTGCATCCACAAGAACCCATTCAGACTGCGAGCGCCCTTCAACCCCAATTATATGTTCACCTGATTCTTTTACTTTGTTAACTACTGCGTCAGCCAAGGCCTTAGAGTGTGTGTTAGACCTTCCGGTGGTTATCACCATGTAATCCGTAATGTCAGTTAACTTTTTTACATTAATACATCGTATGGACTGACCCTTTAAATCATTCAATGCGCCCGCAACACGTTGCGCTAATTTTTTACTATTCAATCGGCTTACTTTCATTCTAAATATTTGAATTCACAATTTTTGGTACATTTTATTACTTTTTATGTAGGTGAGCACTCGTTTGTCAAGCACTGCAGAAACATCTTTATTAGAGCGCAAAGCTTCCCGTACTCTGGTTGAAGAAACATCCTGCTTGAAATCCTCCGCAAAAAATATACCCCCGAACCTGCTCGAAAATAATGATTCAGCACTATCTACTCTCCTGTCAGACAGGTGTGTAAGGTTTTCAACTAGTGGTTGCATGGTTACTCCAGGTCTTGCCAATATCAGCAAATGGCACAACTTAAAAAGTTGTTCCCAGTCCTGCCATTGTAGCAATGTGTTGAACGAATCTATTCCAAGCACAAATACCAACTGCACAGCTCCATGCGATTTTTGGACCGCTGAAAGCGTATCCACGGTGTAGGAAATACCGAGGCGGTTTATCTCAATAGGATCGACGGAAATGGCGGAATGCTTTTCTGTCGTCAACTCCAGCATATTCAACCTGTGCTCTGAACTGACAGCTGCGCGATCACGGTGATTCGGTACCGAGCACGGAATGAGTCTAAGCTCATCCAGTTTCAGAAGTTTAAGCGCATAATTCGCCACTTTAATATGCCCAATATGTACCGGATCGAACATACCACCCAACAAACCAAGTCGTGCTTTCATTGCCTGATACAACCATCTCCTAGCACGATAAATTTTTGCGAAGTTAATCCTTCTAAGCCCACTGGTCCACGAGCGTGTAATTTATCAGTGGATATACCTATTTCAGCGCCGAGTCCATATTCGAATCCATCAGCGAAACGAGTAGAAGTATTTACCATAACAGAGCTCGAGTCGACTTCACGCAGGAAGCGCTGTGCCCGATTATAATCTTCGGTCATAATCGAATCGGTATGCTGAGAACTGTATTCATTTATATGACTTATAGCCTCATCCACATTTGTGACAATCTTGATCGACAAAATAGGCGCCAGATACTCGGTTTCCCAATCTTCTTCAGTCGCTGTTATCGCATTAGAGATAATGTCCAGCGTTTTTTTACAACCACGTAATTCGACTCCACGCTTCTCATATTCTTTCGCAAGGAGAGGTAGAACATCCGATGCAATTCCTTCCGCAACAAGCAGTGACTCCATCGTGCAGCAAGTACCGTATCGCTGAGTCTTGGCATTGACTGCTACGGCGACGGACTTTTCAAGATCTGCTTTGTCATCAATATATAGATGGCAATTCCCGTCAAGGTGCTTTATTACGGGAACCTTTGCTTCTTTACTGACATACTCAACAAGGCCCTTGCCACCGCGAGGGACTATCACATCGACATATTCAGGCATCGTTATAAGTTTACCCACGGCTTTCCTATCAGTACGATCAAGCACCTGAACGATATGTCGATTTAAACCACTTGCTTCTAAACCAGCGATAATAAATTCCGCGATCGCCTGATTCGATTTAATGGCTTCAGAACCACCTCTCAAGATCGTTGCATTTCCTGACTTTAGGCACAGGCTTGCAGCTTCGCATGTTACGTTTGGGCGTGATTCATAGACGATACCTATAACACCCAGCGGTACACGCATCCTCCCCACTTGGATTCCACTTGGACGGTGTTTGAGATCACTAATCTCACCGACTGGATCATCTAGAGCTATAACCTGACGCAATCCGTCAATCATGCTATCAATACGTGCTTCGGTTAATTCAAGCCGATCCAGGAGCGCAGACTCCAACGGTTTCTCCCTACCCGCCTCAAGATCGAGCTGATTAGCTGAAAGCAATTGCCCTCGCCCGCTGTCTATCGCGTCAGCTATGGCGAGTAAGGCATGATTCTTCTGAGCCGTAGTTGCCTTACTGATTTGCCGTGAGGCAGCCCGAGCCTGCGAACCCAATTTAATCATGTAAGCTTCAATATCATTCATCTAGCTTTCCGAACTACTCATAATGGGTAAATTGATTTCGATAGACTGTATCTAAACGTTGTTAATACCGATCAAGAGAAAGTGACGGATTATACCTTAATTATAGTGAAATCAGGTGCCAATTAGACAGCCAAGCCCGATTACCGCTATGCTTCACCCAATCATAGGTGAATTGATATGGCAATAATCGAGCAATCGGAATTTAACGAGACGGGTAGTCCGATATCTCCAACTGTACTGCAAGCACTAATCCCTTTAACTGTGCTCATTTTCTTATTGTCATTTTCGGTCTACCTCTTTGGTGAAGACGCTAGCAGCGGTCCCAACCAGATCGCCCTCTGTGCAGGAGCGGCTGTCGCTGCACTGGTGGGCTGGTATAACGGGCATAGCTGGAACGATATCGAATCTAGCATCGTATTGGGGATCACTGTCGCTATCAAGCCACTACTCATACTGTTTAGTGTGGGGATGTTGATAGGGTGCTGGATCTTATCCGGCACTGTACCCACCATGATTTATTACAGCCTGTTAATTCTAGATCCATCAATTTTCTACGTGGCAAGCGCACTCATCTGCTCGCTTATCGCTCTCAGTATCGGGAGCTCATGGACAGTTGCCGGAACCGTGGGTATAGCCCTGATCGGTGCTGCTGGAGGTTTGGGTCTTTCCCTTGAAATTACGGCTGGTGCCATTGTCTCCGGCTCCTATTTTGGTGACAAAATGTCACCACTATCGGAGACAACAAACCTTGCTCCCGCCGTTGCTGGTACCGATTTGTTCACCCATATTGGCCACATGACATGGACAACCATCCCAAGCATTTTGATTGCCTTGGTAATATTCAGTTTGATTGGTCTTAATATAGACTCGAGTGCGACCGCCAGTGATCTCGAGATAACCATTCAGTTACTGAAAGAAAACTTCACTATTCATCCCTTAATGTTGCTGCCAGTTGCCCTGCTACTCTACATGGCGAACAAGAAACTACCGCCTATACCTACTATTGTGACCGGCGCCTTACTGGGCTTGATAATCGCAATATTGTTCCAACGACCAATCATCATAGCATTGGCAGGTGACACACCGAATGTATTTCTCGGTCTATTCAAAGGCGTGTGGTATACCATATTTGATGGGTTCGTCCTTGAGAGCGGCAACGCTACTCTAGACGACTTAATGACACGTGGTGGAATGAGCTCCATGCTTACTACAGTTTGGTTGGTGCTCTGCGCCATGGTCTTCGGTGGCATCATGGAGCATACGGGCTTATTAAAATGCCTTGTGAACTATATGCTTTCTTTCGTACATAGTACCGGCAGTCTGATTGCTACCACTATCGCCACTTGCATCGGAGCTAATATCATCACTTCTGATCAATATATTTCTTTGGTTCTGCCGGGCCGTATGTATAAACTCGAATATGAAAATCACAACTTGGACATGAAGAATCTATCACGCACATTGGAGGATGCTGGAACTATCACGTCTCCTTTAGTACCGTGGAACACCTGTGGAGCCTATATGGCAGGCACGCTAGGCGTTGCCACCTTCGCCTACTTACCCTATTGTTTTTTTAACTTGATCAACCCAATTATTGCCCTTATATATGGCTTTTTAAACTTTAAGATCAGTCCAGCGATTTCCAACCAGACCGCCTAACTAGGCTAATAACGTATTCTCGATACTTTTGGGCACTGCAGGTTTAGAATTTATATACCATTCTGTAACTTGAGTTCAGCTGGACTCGGATTCATATACCAGCCGTTAGAGATATAATCATTTGGATACTTTGGGAGGAAATGCTTTAGTAACGTAATAGGTATTATGATAGTTAAATCGCCAATGCGGTATCAATCAATCGCATCTGCTTATACCAACAGGAATCCGAGCATCAGGTCTAGTATCGATTCGATCGGCCTTGGATATTATTAACTATTGAGGGCGAGCAGATAGAAAAGTCTCCTCTCACCAAAGCTTCTTTTTCAGATTTACTTAATTGTTTAACTTTATACTCCAGTTTTGCCGCTTCAGATCTGTTTCCTACTGGAATCTGAAGCTCGAGTAACAAGGGATACTTGCCACGCAAAGCTTTGGCTCCCTTGTTTGTGCCTGCACAGTGACCTTGGTTACTGTGTTCTTCGAAACGGCGCTTCACATCGATGGTAATCCCCGTATAAAGACTGCCGTCATTGCCCCGAATCATGTAAAGATGCCACAGTGTCTCCCTTCTCCTCATAGGATCATTCATCTTCCTTGGTTAAGACATACAGGTTACTCTCCAAAGTAATCCGACCTTCGCGTTCAAGCTTTATCAAGTGAGCCAGCAGTGTTCTCTTTGCCCAAGGAATCAGATGTGTAGCCACATCATCGTAAACACTTAGCACCAGGGAATCCATTTCGCTTGGTCCAAGTTGCAAAAGACAGTCAACGACCTTCTGTTCCCGATTTAGACGATGGGTGATTAAATTTTTTAGCTCCTCCTGCGGCCGGCCCATGATATCGCCATGACCTGGAGCCAAGTAGCTCAGCTCTAGGGTTTGCAGGTAACGAAGAGAATCCAGGTAGGCACCCATATCGCCGTCCGGCGGCAAGATCACAGAGGTCGTCCCCTGTAGCACATGGTCACCCGTAAATAACAATTTTTCTTGCTCAAGCAAAAAACAAACGTGATTGGAAACATGGCCGGGAGTGTGTAGAAGTTTGATACTGTATTCGCCGCAGTCGAGGACATCGCCATGTTGCCACAACCGGTTCGGAATAAATGACTTGTCATTGCCTTCTACCTCTGGCGCCGCCATTCCAATCAGCTTTGCCCCAGTAGCATCGCGCAAGGGAATTGAAGCAGGCGAATGGTCGCCATGAGTATGGGTTACCAAGATATATTCCAGTCCGGTGCCGCCTATAGCTGTTAAGAAATTGTCCAGCTGCAAATCATTAATCGGTCCCGGGTCGATAAGACAAAGCCTTTCGCATCCTATCAGATAGCTGTTTGTGCCTCGCCCAGTCATCGGCCCGGGATTTCTACCTAGAATACGCAACACAGGTATTGTGGTGTCAGCCACCGGCGTCGGCAGACCTGGTTCGAATACCGTCATACAGAAAGCCCCTTACAAAAAAACATCATACCCTGTATGCGCTTTTCGCTAAACCGTAGAACCAATTTCTCAATAATTGCGGCTGGAGTTTCGTTTCGATTCACGACATAATTGCCCGCTTTGAAAATTCCGGTTTCCCACTCCAGTTCTGCCAACTTCTTGAGTGACCAGTAATATCACGGTAGATGAGCCCAACTATTCCATTTGCTAAAAACCCTTCTGAGGGGCAGCACCCGCATACTGTTATAGAGACTAGGATTAGATAACATGCACAGGATTCAAACATTTAACACGATCTCTGAAAAAGGCTTGAAACGATTTCCAGGCGATCACTACGAGGTCGGTGCTGATGTTGACGATGCGGTCGCCATTTTACTCCGCAGCCACAAGTTGGACCCAGGGGCTCTCAAAAGTCAATTGAAAGCCATCGCCAGGGCTGGAGCTGGAGTTAACAATATCCCCGTAAGCGAATGTACTGAACAAGGGGTGATTGTGTTTAATACTCCTGGCGGCAACGCTAACGCTGTGAAAGAACTAGTGCTGTGCGGCTTATTACTTGCTTCACGTGAAATCATTCCTGGTATTGGTTTCGCGAACACTCAGACAAGCATTGACGATTACAACGAGCTATCCAAGGTGATGGAGCAAGAAAAAAACCGTTTTAAGGGCAATGAAATTGCCGGCAAGACACTTGGTGTGATCGGCTTAGGGTCTATCGGATCCATGGTCGCTGAAATGGCTATAAACCTGAATATGAACGTCCACGGTTATGATCCTGCCCTCTCAGTAGAAGCCGCCTGGCATTTGCCGAGTCAGGTTAAACGTATCGAGAATCTGAATTCCCTAATGACCAGCTCTGATTTTATTACGCTGCATATACCGGTTCTCGATTCCACACGAAACCTTATTGACGCCAATATGTTTGCTTCCATGCGAAAAGGTGCATGTCTTTTAAACTTTGCGCGTGATGAAATTGTCGATACTGAGGCTCTGAAAGATGCGCTTGATGCCGGCACACTGGCCAAGTATGTCAGCGACTTCCCAAGACCGCAATTTTTGGGGCGCAAGGACGTTATTTCCATGCCCCACATCGGCGCCAGCACCCGAGAAGCCGAGGAGAACTGCGCTATTATGGCAGCAGACCAACTAAGAGACTTCCTGGAAAACGGGAACATTAAAAATTCAGTGAATTTCCCCAACCTCTCCCTAGACCGGGACGTCAATGCTGACAAATGCACACGGCTCACTATCAGCAACAAGAATGTACCGAAAATGCTCGGCCAGATTCTATCGGTCCTCGCTGATCAGAATATTAATGTTATTGATATGCTGAACAAAAGTCGTGGAGATATTGCTTACAACCTAATCGACCTAGAGAGCCCTCCTTCTGCAGACGCACTGGCAGCTATCATTAATATCAGGAACGTTATCAAGGTTACTGTGCTTTAGATTGTAGTTTATATAGGATATAGAGCATGACACGTGTTTATAATTTTAGCGCCGGCCCAGCCATGCTACCGATAGAAGTGATGGAAAAAGCTAGGTCCGAATTCCTTGACTACCAAGGTGTCGGAGCTTCAATTATCGAGATCAGCCATCGCTCCAAGGAATTCGACGCCGTTATCAACGAAACGGACAGACTGCGCATCGAGCTGGCCAATATTCCAGACAATTATAAGATCCTATATGTGCATGGTGGAGCCCAAATGCAGTTTTCAGCCGTGCCCATGAATCTTATTGCCCGCAATCCAGAAAAGAAAGCCGCCTATGTAGAATCCGGTAATTTCGCTAAGCTAGCTATTAAGGAAGCTATCCGCTATGGAAAAATTAGCGTGGTTGCCAGCAGCAATACAAGCAACTATGACCGTATACCTGAACTCGAAATGGCTAAGGTTGATCAAAAATCTTCCTACCTTTATATCACCAGTAACAACACCATCTATGGCACAAGATGGCAGCAGTTTCCCGATACAGATAATATCCCGCTGGTTGCTGATATGACTTCGGAATTCCTTTCCCGCGAGCTGGATATAAGCCAGTTTGGCGTAATCTTTGCGGGCTTACAGAAAAATTTGGGCCCGGCCGGACTTGCACTGGTCATTATTCGTGAGGATCTACTGGATTATGCCCTTCCTGAAACCCCAAACCTGCTTACCTATAGGACCTATGCTGAAAAGCATTCTCTGTCGAATACAAATAATACTTTTGCAATCTATATGATGAAATTAGTACTAGAGTGGTTAAAAGACCATGGAGGCGTTACAGCATTGGAGTTGCAGAATGAAACCAAGGCAGCCCTAATCTATGATGCTATTGACACTTCCAGCTTCTATCTGGGCACAGCAGAGGTTACTTATCGCTCCACAATGAACGTGACCTTCAACCTAGCTGAAAACGGCCTTCTTGATGAATTCCTTGCACAGGCCCTTGCTCAAGGGCTTTACGCTCTCAAAGGGCATCGCAATGTAGGTGGAGTTCGTGCTTCTATCTATAATGCTATGCCAGCTGCTGGATGCCAGGCACTCGTTGATTTTATGAAAGAATTCGAAAAAAATCATGCCTGATCATGGCACACCTTAAGTCTTCATTTACTTGGAGCGCTGCCTATTGTAATTTGCTTGGAAAGCGCCCCAAACAAAGCTATGGAAACACAACGCAAAATCATTCACTGTGATTGCGATTGCTTTTATGCATCCATCGAGATGCGCGATAATGCCGACTTAGTAGACAAGGCGATAGCAGTCGGTGGCTCGCCTGAACGAAGAGGCGTAGTTGCTACCTGTAACTACGAAGCAAGAAAATTTGGCATTCATTCTGCCATGTCCTCCGCAATTGCACGCAAGCGCTGTCCCCACTTGATAATCATCAAACCAGACATGGAAAAATATCGCAGGGTTTCACAGCAAATCCACCGAATATTTGAAACCTATACGCCTCTAATTGAACCCCTCTCTCTCGACGAAGCATACCTCGATGTCACTGAGTGCAAAAAACACCGAGGAAGTGCCACTCTTATCGCAGAAGCTATTCGAGCGGAGGTGCGAAAAAAGATAAACATTACGATCTCGGCGGGAATCGCTCCTAACAAATTTCTCGCAAAAATTGCCAGTGACTGGAATAAGCCGGACGGCCAATTCTGTATACTCCCCAGGGAAGTTGATAATTTTGTCGCCCTTTTACCAGTCAAAAAACTGCACGGTGTGGGCAAGGTTACTACTAGCAAAATGAAGCGTATGGGGGTAGAAACATGCAACGATTTACGCGAATTTTCAAGTGACCAATTACAGAAATATTTCGGGAGCTTCGGCCAGACACTACATCAGTTAAGTCGCGGTATAGATCAGCGTCCTGTGCAAACCCAACGGATACGCAAATCCGTTAGTGTTGAAAATACATATGCGACTGATCTTCCCAGCCTTCAAAATTGTCTGGAAGAATTGCCAGACCTGATGCAACAATTGGCGAAGCGTATGGAGAAACTGAATGAAGATTACACTATCCATAAACAATTCATAAAGATCAAATTTCATGACTTTGTACAAACCACGGTTGAAATGCTTTCGGATACCTGCAGTACGGATAATTACATAAACCTCTGTAAGGACGGGTTTGCCCGGAGGTCCATACCCGTTAGACTTCTGGGTATAGGCGTGCGGCTGGTTCCAAAACAAGAGACAACAGAAGCTACCTGCAACCAGCTGATACTCACCTTAGAAGACTAGTTACCCATTAACTTTATGAGCCGTTATCGCCCTCCCCAAAAACCTAGCGCTAAGTATATTACCCCTGAAGGTGAGCACCAATTGAAAAAAGAGTTACACCAACTTTGGAAAATTGAACGCCCCCTAGTAACCCATTCAGTGTCAGAAGCAGCCGCTCTCGGAGATCGATCAGAAAATGCTGAATACATTTATGGCAAGAAGCGACTGCGGGAAATTGATCGACGGGTGCGATATTTGACCAAGAGGTTGGAAGAAGTCACAGTAGTAAGCAACCTGCCTAGCGATCTGAGCAAAATTTATTTCGGCGCCACGATTACGCTGGAAGATACTGAAGGTAACTCGCATCGATACCGGCTGGTGGGGCCAGACGAGATAGATCCGCGACTCGGCCATATCAGTATCGATTCACCAATGGGACATGCCCTACTGGGAAAACAAGTCGACAGTGAAATTGAAATTACTTCGTTGTCTGGTGATAGGCGATATCAAGTAGTCAAAATCGATTATCTGTAGCATCGAATGCCATGAAACAGGTCACTATTATCTGTATACCCCGCGCTCTGGGTTCAACCGTAACAATACCCCTAGAGATGCTAAGTGCCGCCAACGATATCGCAAAAGCTCAAAGACAGCCAGACAAGTTAATCGGGATTGAATTGGTAGGTATCGATAATGAAACCGTAGAGTTGAGTGGCGGACTCACCATGAAGTGCGCAAAAATTCTTAAAACAGCAGCTAACAGCGACCTTATTTTTATTCCGGGTGTATGGGGAAACCCACGCGCCAGTGTTGCTAAACATCACCAACTACAGAACTGGATTAAAGGTCAATATCGAACTGGTGCGACATTATGCGCAGTTACCACTGGCGCTTTTTTTGTCGCGGCGACAGGGCTATTAAACGGCAAAGCAGCAACGACGCACTGGCGTTTCTTTGACCAATTTCAGCGGACTTATCCAGAAGTAAAGTTGCAACGTAAGCGATTCATAACCAGCACGGAGAATATCTATTGCACAGGCAGCGTGAATGCAGTCCGAGATATTATGTTGCATTTCATCGAACAATATTTTGGAGAATCTATTGCCAATCAAATATCCAGGCATTTTACTCATGAATTGAAAAAGTCCTACGAGTCGTTAATTTTAAATAGAGATCAGAAAACTACCCACCATGATGAGGAAATCATAAAGTTACAGGAGTGGTTACAGGAAAACTATCATCTATATATCCGGATATCGGCCGTTGCTGATAAATTTCGTATGAGCGTGAGGTCTTTAAATAGGCGCTTCAAGCTAGCCACTGATACAACACCACTGCAGTACCTGCAGGGCTTACGCATCAAACACGCCAAGGAGCTGCTAAAACAAAGTAACCTGGTAGTTGCCGAAGTGGCAGATAAGGTGGGTTACCAGGACGTTAGCTATTTCACCAGCCTGTTCAAAAAGCTGAATGCTGTTACGCCCAATGAATATCGGCAGCTCGTAAGAAATAAATTGTTTGTCACTGAGAATAATCCGCGACCGATTCAATGAATCGACCATAGACTAAAACACCGTTTAACTTGTCTTCTGTTTGAATTTGTCTGACTGTTCCAGTGTCGTTTCCGTCTGAAACTTCAATTTCCATTCTGAGTAGGGCATTCCGTAAACAATTTCTCGAGAACTGTCATATGACACATCTAGCCCTCTCGCTTGAGCCTCAGCACTGTACCATTTCGATAAACAGTTTCGGCAAAAGCTTGCCAAATTCATCAAATCAATATTTTGCACTTCTTTGTGCTCATCTAGATGTTTTAGCAACCGCCGAAAAGTTGCAGCTTCGATCTCGATTCGGTTTTTTTCTTTCATAGTCATAGGAATACTTTTACGCCGCCTGGTGATCGAAATCTATATCGCTTTTGTTTAGCGGGTTTTTCCGATATTTCTTGTCGGTTGATTTTAATTGCCGCTCAGCCGCATTGAAGGCGTCCCGAATGGCAACGTACAGATCTTCGTGAGCATGATTATCGTGCTGTTCTTGATTAACGCGTATTTCTTTTGAAGGAGTATGTATTTCCAGACCTATTGAATAGACCTTTCCTTTGTGATGATTATTATGCGGTGAATCCAACACAACACGGCCTGTAATGATTTGATCACAATAACGCTCAAGCTTAATAATTTTCTTTTCAACCGCTTCTACCAAGGCATTAGTTTGTTCGATGTTGCGGAATACTACTTGGAATTCATGTGCCATAAATAATGTCTCCTGATTTGATTCAAACAGCGGGGTTTCAAGCCTTTTTAGTTTCTTGTTACCTCCTTAACCGGACAATTATTTTTTCAATCAACTATTTACAAACTGAAGGGTAAATAGGTTGCATGTTACTATGCAGACAAATCCCCAACCAATCACAAAACAGGTTACGTACATCGTTGGTCAATGGAAAGCGCGTAACAAGAAAATCGAATTTGAGTGAAGATACGAAATACTTCGGTATCCAGTTCTTGAGGTCTAGAGAGTAGGCGCGGAATCGAAAATAGTGCCGAGCGTTTTTGTTGCCGCATCTCCTCTCCCAATTGCGCAGTGATTCTAGATTACATTGTTCAAACCTGTTTGTCTAAAACCTTGGATTGGTCGCTGTAAAACACCAGTGCCACGGTTCATAGTCGATTCCGTAACCATTTCCGCGCGGGTAGGTCAATGTAAAACCAAAAGCTGCTGCATTACTAATAAGCCACTCAAATGCTGCGGTATTTTCAAATTCTTCAACGAGCGGGTCACACCCTGTCGTCCCTATATCCAGAGCCCGCCCTGTATGGTGTTCACTAAACCCCGGGGCTGCATTGACTGTCAATACTTCCTCTATTGTTCGCCCTTCTCGAACTTTACGAGCGATTAGATCGTGCTGGTAATCAATGTCCCTAAATGCTGATATCAATAACAAGGCTACCCCAGTGTCTTCAGCTGCAAGTTTCATCCTGCACCAAGCTTGGAAGGCATCAGGAATCAGTTTTTGCGGCCTCTGGTAAAAGTCGAGCTCTGTATCAACCAGTTCGCCTGGTTCTCGGCAAAGCGGGAGTTTGCAAGTTTCGAGGTAATCTGGCCCGATACCGAGCGCATGGTGCAAAGCCACCACGCGTTCATTGAAAGTATCAATTTCCTTCAAGAGTTACCCGCAGCTTGCAAAGCTGTTTAAGTTGATGATAGACATTTTACTAACGCGGATAACTATCGAACACCGTTTCGATCCAGCGTTGTTCGTTGATGAATCCCTGACCCCAGCTCTCATAATCATCGCCCAGTCCTTCTGCTACGATCTCTTCTTTGGTCATACGCTGAGATTTCATGACCCGAATAGCTGTGGAGGTATCCTTCACCACATTGTAGAAATTTAACAAGTCGCCTTTGGCTGCCAATGGGCCATGCCCTGGAATCACCGCTACGTCATCTCCAATCCAGGACAACGCTTTTTCCAAGTTGTTAAGGTAACCCTGAACCGTGCCGCCATTAGCGAGGTCGACAAACGGAAATCCGCCATTGAAAAAATGATCTCCCATGTGAATGACATTCGATTCGGAAAACATGACAACACTGTCAGTGTCGGTATGACCATTAGGCATATGAATGAGAGTTATGTCCTCGCCGTTAAAATGAATGGTCACATCATCATCGAAAGTTACTACTGGTAATGCGACCGCAGGTTGATCACCAGCTGCCATCCTTATCCTCACGTTTTCATGAGCTACGATCAAGCTTTCTGCGCCAAACTCAATATTTCCTCCGGTATGGTCTCCATGAAAATGTGTGTTAAGCAGAAACTTGGGGGTATCCGAACCCAGAGCTTCGATTGCGGTTTTAATGCGTCCTGCCAAAGGCGCGAACTGGTCATCGATAATCAAAATGCCATCGCCTCCGGCCGATACCCCGATATTTCCACCCTGACCTACCAACATCGAAACATTGCCTGCCACGGGGACTGTCTGAATGGTGACATTTTCAAACTGATTCTGAGCGAACGAAGAGAGTGCTTGTAGGGATAAGCCCAACCCCAGGAAAAACCATTTTATTGTTGAAGTTTTCATGCTGTCTCCGAATACCTGTTATTTCTTGAATGAGACAGCAATCCTATGTGGGACATGTTTTTTATGCAAGACAATCGAGCTAGCTGTTTACCGCAGTATCCCTAGTGACCCATCGACATCTTGTGACTTTTAGTGTCCAATATGCCATAAATTGTGTCCAATTTACTATATCCCGATTCTGAGCTCTTTACTATAGTCCCAGCACATTCATGAGACCACCAAATTCGTAAGATGGCTAATTTACCCGTAATCGTTGCATTCGGAGGCATCAATCCAGCAGGAAGAGCGTCAGGACATCACGCTTATCGTCGTATGGTGATTGATGTGCTCGACGATGAAAAGCGCGACTCCACCTGGACCAACCTAGCTGCATTAACAGGTAAACTAAGCAAAGTTGATAACCAATGGCTAGATGCAGTCGACCAACCAGTTGAACTGGGCAGCGCTATATCTGCGCTCATTCCTGAACTGACCCAAAGTACCTTGATCCGGAAGCTAGAAGATAATATTTTTGATCCGTCGCGCCTGCTATTTCATCGGACGGCAAGTCTTACTGGAATAAATTTACAACCCTTAGAATTCGAGATTCAGAAGAAGCATCTTCCTTCACCCCTTCCATTAGGCTGGACGGTGAAAAAGTCTAGCTATGACCCCGAGCACAGACTAGCTGTGAGTGTCGCGGACAATTTTGATGTGCTCGTAAAATCTTTCCGAGAAGCTCCAGTGCAAAGCGCCGGACAATTACCAAGCGGATTCGATCCAGCTGTTCTGTATCCTTCTCGCAGCCACCCCCGTGCATTGCAATTAACTCTTTACGGCGCTTCTGATGCTATCAATTCGCTGGGAATCGACTGGGCAACAGTTTGCCAGGAAGTTCCGGCAGACCAATTTTGTGTATATGCCAGTAATTGCATGGGGCAACTTGACTACAACGGTTTTGGTGGTCTGTTGCAGGCGAGAATTCTAGGCAAAAAGGTCACTTCCAAGCAACTCCCTCTTGGCTTCACAGAAATGCCAGCTGATTTTCTTAATGCCTATCTGTTAGGCAATTTAGGGACAACTGGCGCTAACGTTGCAGCTTGTGCGACATTTCTTTACAACTTACGTCTCGGCATACGTGATATTCAAAATGGAACCCATCGAGTAGCAATCATTGGGACGAGTGAAGCATGCCTGGTACCTGAGGTATTTGATGGATTCACAACAATGGGCGCACTTGCTGATGATGCTTCGTTGCGAGCCTTAGATGGATTGGACGAGAACCAGAATCCCGATTACCGGAGGGCTTGCCGACCTTTTAGCAACAACGCGGGCTTCACCATGGCCGAATCAGCACAATTTATTGTGCTGTTTGACGATAATCTGGCACTTGAGCTCGGGGCCAATATTTACGGCGCTGTGAACGAAGTATTCGTAAGCGCGGACGGGCACAAGAAATCGATAGCGGGACCGGGCCTTGGTAACTACTTAACCATGGCGAAGGCCGCAGCGGCCACCCGCAATATTATTGGAGAAGAAGGCCTGAAACACAGGAGTTATGTGCAGTCTCACGGCACTGGCACTCCTCAAAACAGGGTTACCGAATCGCATATCCTTAGCCAGATCGCTCAAAACTATGGCATCAAGAACTGGCCCGTGGCCGCCATAAAATCGTATGTTGGACACTCAATCGCAAGCGCTTCGGGTGACCAAATAACTGCAAGCCTAGGCACCTGGTCTGATGGGTTCATTCCAGGAATCCTGACTACAGATAGTATCGCCGATGACGTGCACCAGCAAAACCTTGAATTTTTATTGCAACACAAAGAAGTGGGGGAAAGAGGAATGGATGCTGTTGTAATTAACTCAAAAGGATTCGGGGGTAATAATGCCAGTGCTTCGATACTTGCACCGCATATCGTTGAAAAAATGCTTGTCAGGCGCCATGGTAAAGAAACATTCAATCATTATCAGCATCGAAATGAATCCGTGCAGGAAGCGACTAAAGACTATGATAGGTCGGCAACTGAAGCAAACAACAATACAATCTACAAATTTGACCATAACGTGCTTGATAGGGATTCTATTGAAATTTCTAATAAAGAAATAAAAATTGTTGGACACAACCATCCTGTTTCATTGAAACTAACTAATAGCTATGAAGACATGTGTGATTGAGCTGCGCAGGAGTAATCAGGTTACTTTAATAGGATGTTTTTCAGCAATTCTCTGCTGCCAAAATGCTGGCCCAGTTTGATGCACTGAGGTTCCATTGACATCAACCGCAACAGTAACAGGCATCTCATGTACTTCGAATTCATGAATCGCTTCCATGCCCAGATCTTCAAAGGCCACTACTCGCGCTTTGCGAATAGCCTTGGATACCAAGTAGGCTGCTCCCCCGACCGCCATTAGGTAAACCGCACGGTGTTTCTTAATAGCGTCGATGCCCGCCGGGCCTCTTTCTGCTTTACCTATCATGCCAATTAACCCGGTTTTTGCCAGTAAAGCTTCGGTAAACTTATCCATCCGAGTCGCAGTAGTGGGGCCAGCTGGACCTATAACTTCGTTCCTCACGGGGTCGACAGGGCCCACATAATAAATAAACCTGTTCTCAAAATCCACGCCCTTCGGTAATCCTTCGCCACTGTCGATCATGCTAAGTATGCGTTTATGGGCCGCATCACGGCCCGTGATTAAAGTGCCTGACAATAACAGCGTCTCTCCAGGCTGCCACTGACCGATCTCCTCCCGTGTGACTGTATCCAGATTTACCTTTCGGGCTCGAGGCCCAACATCCCAGGTAATCTCCGGCCACTCTTCTAGGCTAGGTGGGATTAGTTCAGCAACACCAGTACCATCCAAGCTGAAGTGTACGTGTCGGGTCGCGGCGCAGTTAGGAATCATGGCTACCGGTAAAGAAGCCGCATGAGTTGGATAATCCAGTATTTTCACATCTAACACAGTAGTTAGCCCCCCCAGACCCTGTGCGCCGATACCTAGTGCATTTGCCCGGTCAATGATCTCAAGACGAAGTTCTTCAATACGGTTCGCTGGGCCTCGCTCACGCAACTCGTGGATGTCGATAGATTCTAACAGTGATTCCTTAGCAAGTAGCGCTGCTTTTTCGGCAGTACCACCAACTCCTATTCCTAACATGCCGGGTGGACACCAGCCAGCGCCCATAGTTGGCAAGGTTCTCTCAACCCAATCTACGATGCTATCGCTAGGATTCAGCATTGCCATTTTGGCTTTATTTTCGGAGCCACCTCCCTTAGCGGCCAGATTCACCTCAATCGTACTTCCCGGTATTAGTTCCATATGGATAACTGCTGGTGTGTTGTCATTTGTATTCTTACGTGCGCCGGCAGGGTCATCAAGGATCGAGGGACGCAGTACATTGTCGGGTAAAAGGTAGGCTCGACGAACCCCTTCATTGACCATGTCCGCTACCGACATGCCACCTTCCCACTCGACGTTCATTCCAATCTTAAGAAAAACAATAACAATGCCCGTATCCTGGCAGATAGGCCTCTTGCCTTCGGCACAGAGTCGAGAATTAATCAGAATCTGAGCCATGGCATCCTTGGCAGCGGGAGATTCCTCTTTCTCATAGGCTTCGTTGACCGCTTTTACAAAATCCAATGGGTGATAGTAGGAAATGTATTGAAGCGCGTCGGCAACGCTTTGAATTAGATGCTCGTTGCGAATTATTGGCATGGCTGAATAGTTCTCAGACAATTTACAGAACTCCTATTCTAACACCTCATACTCAGTGGATGTCGCCGGAGTCGCTATTTTAATCTTTAGGAAGTTTACAAAAAAAGCTGCACGACTAGCAAAAGTGAAAAGACAACCTTTCTTAGTTCAGCTTACAACTGCTTCTGCAGAACCATTCTCTTCAGAATTCTTCACTGGTAAATCCGCAATTTTCGAACGGTTATCGAATATCACTCCGAGCTTAATCCCAGTTCCAGCCCATAGGGCAGAAATGCCAGCACCAATAGCAGCCATTGCCGCCATACCCAACCCTAGACCATCTGTGAATAAGGCGAAAGCAGAAGACCAGATAGCATCGCCTCCGCGATAAATAACGACATCGACAACCGGTTTGGCCTTGAAGCGAGTTTCTCTAGAAACCGAAGTAAACAACATTTCCCTAGCTGGTCGCGTTATTCCGTAGTTACCAGCCTGCCGGGCGACCTGCAATCCCAACAACACGGTCAAAATAGGCGCAAAAGCAAGGATTATCAGCGCCACACACATAAATACCGGTACGAGGGCAAGAGTTGTAGGCATACCTAGTTTCGTCGTCAATCGACTAGTGGCGAAAAAGCCCAGAATGAAGGTGAGACTGTTCACCACCAGAGCCAGCAGCGCCAGAATTTCTGTTCGCTCATCCAGCTCGTAATCCCTCAACAAATTGGTTTGCTCGAAATAGGCAAAGGAGCTGATCGCCGTATATAACAGAATAAAGGCAGCAATACCGATGAGGTAAGGGTTCGTGACGAAATCTCGGAACCCCGCCAAAGGATTTCCACCGATCTTGATAGGCGCCAGATCAACATTTACTTGCTCGTTATGCAATGCAGTTCGCTTTAAATATTGTAAATAGAAAACTATAGGCAGGGGAATCAACATCATAAATGAAGCGACTAGCATAAGTGATTCCGAGCCTATGGTTTGCGCTGCTATCGTCGCAACAATAGGACCTACTATGGCACCAGCGCTAGCACCCACAGCGATAAAGCCGAATAGGCGCCTGGATTGCTCCTTATTGTAGAGGTCTGCCATCAGGCTCCAGAATACCGACACATGAAACAGACTAAAGAGGCTCACCCAGAGATAGAAACTCTTATCCAGTATTACCGCGGCTTCTACTAGAGAGCCACCAAAGTGAAAGCTCACAAAACTTAAGGCGAAGAACCCGTATACGGAAGGAACCAGGTGTCGAAAGTTAATTCTTGAGACCGCGACACCATAGATCGCAACGAAAGTCAGGCTGAGAATAAATTGGATATTCCACAATACACTTATCTCTGTATTCGTCCAGTCACTGGCCATAGCGTCCCTCACAGGACGTAACATGTAATAGGCCGCCATGAGGACGAACACCAGTAAGAAAGAAATAAACACCACTCTCTGTTCCTGGTGTTTGATAAGCGTTGCAGATTTAATAAGGTCGGCAATCTTGAATTCGGGACTCATGACTGAATATCCAGCTCTCCATCTACAGGCTTATAGGCTGGTGTATTAATACTCTACTTTGATCCGACAATCTACTAGAATGAGGCGCTTGGCAACATACAGTAAAGGCTGCAATAGTGATTGAATCAAAAGATCCCAACATCAAATACAGTATCGAGCAAAAAGTGTTCGTTATACAGATTCTCAGGCCGGAAAAGAAGAATGCTTTGCTACCCAACATGTATCGGGCTCTGGCGGAGGGCATTAAGATTGCTGATCAGACCGACATGGTAAGTGTAATCCTTCTACGAGGCGTTGATGATTGCTTCACAAGCGGAAACGACGTAAATAGTTTCGTAAACAGTGATTCTGACAATGGAGAAAGACCTTCGGTAGTATTCATGCACGCACTGGTTGCTGCCAAGAAACCTATTGTGGCTGCCATCAGTGGCCTAGCTGTAGGGATCGGTACGACATGCCTGTTCCACTGCGATCTTGTCTATGCTTCGGAAAGCTGCTTCCTGCAGCTGCCTTTTACCCGTCTTGGCGTCTGCCCTGAAGCAGGCTCCAGCTATCTTCTGCCCAGGCAGATCGGATACCAGCGTGCTGCCGAATTGCTACTGCTAGGCGACCGCTTCAGTTCGGAAAAAGCGCAAGAATACGGAATCGTGACAAATGTGCTGCCCCAGGATCAGTACATGAACTACGCCCTGCGGAAATGTCACGAATTAGCTGCCTTACCCACCAAAGCCGTACAAGAAAGCAAGAGACTCTTGAAGAAAGGCCTCGATAATGTGTTACCTGGCACTATAGAAGAGGAGCTAGCGACTTTTTCTGAATTATTAAAAACGCCCGACGCCCAAGAAATTGTTAAGGCTTTTCTGGAAAGGAAGGCGACTAGTTAACCTTATTGTAATTCCTTCAACAGATAATCCTTGGCCATATTAATTTTCTTGGCGAGATAGTCTGAACCGCCTCGGTCAGGGTGCAACCCCTGCATCAGCTGCCTGTGCGCTTTAACTACCTCTTCCTTGGAGGCAGATTCTGAGAGACCAAGAATTTCTATTGCTAGGTCTCTTGTCATGACAGAATCGTCTGCTGTCTGCTGGTGCTTGTTTGACCGGCTAACTTGCTCGGTCCAGCCCGGATGTTGCCGATCCAGATAAGCTTCCAGCACGTGTATTGAATCGGCATCTTCGTTACATTCACCATATAGCATCAACAGGTCTTTCAAAGACAAATCTACGAGCCGCTGCTGCGCGTAATTGCCCTTAAGCACAAGCCCATCCATTTCTCCAGTGTCATGCTGCAGTTCCATGGCGAGATATTCAGTGCGTATGGTAGATATCTGGCCTCTTTGTCTGGGTTTGGCCGCGGCTGAACGACTCTTAATTAACTGCCACATAGGCAATAGGCGCAGGAACATAGGTAACATTCTCATGAGGAAAACAGCTGCCGCACCCAATGGTGCTAGTATGAATTGTATAGGCAAGCGCCCCAAGGCCACTAAAATCCCAACTACAAGTAACGCGGCAATTATGACAAACAGGATACGATTTTGGCGCAGCGTCAGTGAAAATCGCTTACTTACGGACTGGGCTAGAAAGTATGCAATGATCGGCATGGCGATCAGCGCTAATAGGCGAGAAATCATTGTTGTATTCTATCTAGCCCTTTAATTGCTGTTCCAGCAGTTTGACGTTTTTG
>JAKUTG010000070.1:0-9916 GCA_022447905.1 Pseudomonadales bacterium
CATTATTTCGCCAGCGATGCTTTCAGGATGGCTGCTCGCGTTCACCCTGTCACTGGATGATTTGGTAATCGCCAGTTTTACGTCAGGGGCTGGATCAAATACTTTACCGATGGTTATTTTTTCAAAAGTGAAACTAGGGGTCACTCCTGATATCAATGCTCTGGCAACGCTAATTATATTAGTTGTATCAATAGGTATCGCCATAGCAGGTTGGATAATGTTTAAACAGAATAAATCTCTATCACAACAAAATACTTAAGCCTGTTAGTCTCTGCCGGCCCATCTAAATTACATTTAAGCAACCAACTATTATCGTCTGGATGGGAATTTATCACGAGGGATATAGTCGAAAATAAAGGTAATTCTATCTTCCTTGCCTTTATTCATCACACTATGGGTTTTCTGATTATTGATTTCATAAGCCTTACCGACTTCAAAGTGATAAGGCCGGCCGCCGATCATAAACCTGACTCGCGAATTTGTTGTAATAGGTATATGAATTCTGTGCCCTGCATGAAAAGACGGGTGCGTATCTGCATGGGGCTTTATGATTCCCCCGGCGAGTAATTTTGCAGCCATAGCTCTTACGATGGTTCCACCAGGAGGATAGAATTCCTTCAAAATGGAATCCATTAGAGGCATGGCCTCACTCTCCAGTAAATCCCAGGCTGATTCTTTGCTTATCTCAATATCTGGCCAACCTTGCCCATCAGTGAACAACATCACCAGTGAATGCGTTTGAGTATGGACGTCGTAGGCCTTTTGCCGATAACTATTTTCTAACCAGGCTCCATCATCAATGCCTAGAATTACCTCCCTGAGCGCCAAACTATCAATTTCCCCAAGTTCTCTTAATGGAACGTCTATGTCCATGCTTAAATCCTCGAACGAAACCTTACTGACAAACCACTAATAACATACCAATAATTTAACACTGAAACGATAGTTATAGTCGCTAAGAGCAGCCTATTCTACTCAATAGTCAGTCGTCAAAATTTAACGTCGAAATCCTTTCGAGCGTTATATCTAGACACTGTTTAGCTTTCAGTATCAACTCATCAATATGCGCCTTACTGGCTATGAGTGGGGGAGAAATTATCATAGTATCTCCTACTGCACGCATAACAAGACCATTTTCAATACAGATGCTGCGGCAAAGCCCACCCACTTTACCGATTTTGGGATAGAACTCTCTTTTAGTCTTATCTTTTACCAACTCGAGAGCTCCAAGGAAACCAACCCCTCTCGCTTCCCCAACCAAAGGGTGCCCAGCCAATTCTGCCCAGCAGTTTTGCAGATAAGGTCCTGTTTCATTATCAACTGTTTCAACAATATTCTCTTCACGAAGAATTTTCAAATTGGCTAAAGCAACTGAAGCTGCGGTTGGATGTCCCGAATAAGTGTAACCATGAGCAAACTCTCCACATTTATCGATTAACACTTGTGAAACTCTGTCGCTAACCATAACTCCTCCTATTGGCAAGTAGCCTGAAGAAAGCCCTTTAGCGATTGACATAAAATCGGGATGGATACCAAAATAATCTGAGCCGAACCACTTGCCCGTACGCCCAAAGCCACAAATTACCTCATCCGCCACCAACAAAATTCCATACCTGTCACATATACGTTGTATCTCTGGCCAATATGTTTTGGGGGGAATGATAACTCCACCAGCACCCTGTATCGGTTCGCCAATAAATGCCGCCACGCGGTCATGCCCTAGTTCGATTATTTTTTGTTCCAGCTGCTGTGCGACCTTTAGACCGAAATCACCCGGATCGTTATCTCCACCTTCAGCATACCAATAGGGTTGATCGATATGCTCGATGCCCGGTAATGGCAGCCCTCCCTGCTCATGCATAAATTTCATCCCCCCTAAACTAGCAGCGGCAATCGTTGAGCCATGGTAGGCATTCTTCCGACTGATAATGACAGTTTTTTGTGGCTCCCCTAGCAAATCCCAATAGCGGCGGACCATTCGCACTACTGTGTCATTGCTTTCAGAACCAGAACTGGTAAAGAAAACCCGATTAATATGACTCGGCGCTAAATTCGCAAGCACTTCCGCCAATTCAATCGCAGAGGGCGTAGTGCATTGGAAGAAACTGTTGTAATAAGGCAATTTCAGCATCTGCCGGTAGGCAGCTTCAGCAAGCTCTTTTCTCCCATAACCTACATTGACGCACCAGAGCCCTGCCATGCCATCCAAAAGCTTATTGCCCTCAGCATCCCAGATATAAACACCATCAGCTTTGACAATGACTCTTGTGCCTTGGTCATTTATCTCCTTCGTGTCTGTAAAAGGATGCAGATGGTGTTTAGCATCGGCTCGTTGGAGATGGCCGAGGTTTAATTTCTGTTCTCTGTTCATATTAAGTAAGTTCTCTTAGTTCCTTCCTTCAAAAAGTTCCTATGCTAATCGTTAATTGATACATTAACGCTGCGTGTAGGACGAGAAGTTTCTCGATGTTATATTTGTATAATATATTTAAATTTTTCTGGAAATTGTATTTGTATCGTAAAAGGCCATTTATGGACGCGAAAAGTAATTCGACATTAACAATCGGTAGTTTGCAAGAATTCTGGATGCCTTTCACTGCAAATCAGCAGTTCAAAGCAAAACCAAGAATACTTACCGCCGCCAAAGGTATGTATTATCAATCAAATGATGGCCGTAAAGTCCTTGATGGAACCTCAGGGTTGTGGTGTTGTAATGCTGGCCACAGCAGAGACTCAATAACCGCAGCCGTAAGTCAGCAGCTCGAGCAGCTGGATTTCGCCCCGACGTTTCAAATGGGTCACCCACAGGCCTTCGAGCTCGCCGAGCGACTAACTCGGATTTCTCCATCGGGCTTAAACAAAGTTTTTTTCACCAACTCGGGATCCGAATCCGTCGATACTGCTCTAAAAATTGCCTTAGCTTACCACCAGGCATGTGGTGATAGCGGTCGCACGAAGCTGATCGGTAGAGAAAAGGGATACCATGGTACCGGCTTTGGAGGTATTTCTGTGGGCGGGCTTTCTCCAAACCGTAAGGCTTTTGGTAGCCTATTGCCCGGAGTAGATCATTTACGCCATACTTTGGACCTAGAGCGTAACGCTTTTAGTCGAGGTATTCCTGACCATGGAGCTGAACTTGCTGAGGATTTGGAAAGGCTTTGTGGATTGCACGATCCTTCTACAATCGCTGCAGTCATTGTGGAACCTATAGCAGGCTCTGTTGGAGTAATTCTTCCACCAAAAGGCTATCTTAAAAGACTCAGAGAAATTTGCGATGAACACGGAATACTTCTGATTTTTGATGAAGTAATTACCGGGTTTGGCCGGGTAGGTAAGGCATTCGCTGCAGAACGCTATGGTGTTAGACCTGACATCATCACTTCCGCCAAAGGACTAACCAATGGCACCATTCCAATGGGAGCGGTATTTGTAGACGATTCGATTCACGCTGCCTTTATGCAAGGTCCAGAACAAGGCATAGAACTTTATCACGGTTATACCTATTCAGGTCACCCAGTAGCGGCGGCAGCTGGGCTGGCGACTCTTCTAATCTATGAACAAGAGAATCTGTTTGAACGTGCAATCGAGCTTGAAAGCTATTGGGAAGAGGCGGCCCACTCACTTGGAGGGCTCGAGCATATAATCGACATCCGTAACCAAGGACTGGTAGCTGGAATCGAGCTTTCAAGCAGAGATGGAAAACCCGGAGCACGAGCGTACGATGTCTTTACTCGTTGCTTCCATCAGGAAGATTTATTAATTCGAGTCACGGGGGACATTATTGCGCTAAGCCCACCCCTCATTATTGAAAAACCCCAGATCGACCAAATTTTTGAAACATTAGGCAAAGTCATTCAGGAAACAGCTTAATATTTTACGCAGGCCTATAACGTGACACATAAAATAGAACATTATATTGATGGCAAAACCTTTGCAGGGAAGACCGGTAGTTATGGCACCGTGTATAACCCAGCAACTGGCAAGCAATCTGCCAAAGTTGCTTTAGCCAGTCCCAAAGAGGTGGACACGGCAGTATCTGCAGCAAAAGCAGCTTTCCAAGCGTGGTCAGAAACTTCCCCTCTAAGCCGTGCGCGGGTGATGTTCAGATTCAAAGACTTAGTGGAACAAAATCGTGAGAAATTGCAGATGATGATCACGGCTGAACATGGGAAGGTGCTAAGTGATGCTGCTGGTGAGGTAACACGCGGACTTGAAGTGATTGAGTTTGCCTGCGGTATTCCACATTTATTAAAAGGTGAACACTCTAAGAATGTCGGCACAGGCGTGGACTCTTGGTCAGAAATGCAGCCGCTGGGCGTGGTTGTTGGTATTACTCCGTTTATCTTCCCTGTCATGGTTCCCATGTGGATGTTTCCGGTAGCCATCGCCTGTGGTAATACTTTTATTTTAAAACCCTCCGAGAAAGACCCGTCTCCGGCTCTATTGATCGCTGAGTTATTTAAACTAGCCGGACTGCCAGATGGTGTATTTAATGTGATTAATGGCGACAAAATGGCAGTTGATGCCCTGTTATCACATGAGGATGTGCAGGCTATAAGTTTTGTCGGTTCAACTCCAATAGCGCAATACATTTATGCTACCGCCAGCGAGCACGGGAAACGGGTGCAGGCTTTGGGGGGCGCGAAAAATCATTTGATGATTATGCCGGATGCTGATTTAGATCAGACTGTCGATGCTTTAATGGGCGCGGCATATGGATCGGCAGGTGAACGCTGCATGGCAATATCAGTCGCCGTATGTGTAGGGAACGAGGTCGCGGATCAATTGATCGAAAAGTTAACGCCAAGGGTACAAAGCCTCAAGATAATGCCAGGGACAGAAGATAAGGCAGAAATGGGTCCGCTAGTTACTAATCAGCATCTTGCAAAAGTGAGAAGCTATGTTGGTCAAGGCGTTGAAGAAGGAGCATCTCTAATCGTTGATGGTCGCGATCACGTTGTTGATGGTCATGAAGATGGCTTTTTCCTTGGAGGCTGTCTCTTTGATAATGTCACTAAAGACATGAGCATCTATAAAGATGAAATCTTCGGCCCAGTATTAAGCGTGGTCCGAGTACAGGATTTTAATGCCGGCTGCGAGCTAATCAATAATCACGAATATGGCAATGGCACGACTATTTTTACTCGCGATGGCGATTCTGCCCGCCAATTTACCCATAGCATCCAAGCCGGAATGGTAGGTGTTAATGTGCCTATCCCCGTGCCGATGGCTTTTCACAGTTTTGGCGGATGGAAACGCTCATTATTCGGGCCGTTACATATACACGGCCCGGATGGAGTGCGATTTTACACACGTATGAAAACTATGACTTCGAGATGGCCCACAGGCATCCGCACGGGAAGTGAATTTTCTATTACGACCATGAAATAAATCCGAAAACGTTTTCACTAAATAACAGCGATGTCGATGAGCTCCAAATACGATCCCGTCAATAGGAGCGTTGTACCAGTCTTCCTCCAATATGCCATACCTTCGGTAATCGGCATGCTCGCTATGTCATCAGCGTTTGTGATAGATGGCATTTTTGTTGGGAACTACATAGGCTCATCAGCCCTGGCTGCAATCAACTTAGCTATGCCAGTGTGGTCTGGTTTGTTCGCGATAATAACAATGCTGGCAGTTGGCAGTTGTGTTATGAGCGGCAAATATATGGGTGAAGGAGACTACGCATCGGCAAATGATATTTTTTCCAAATCGCTGGCTTGCGCGCTTTTTTTCGCCTTAGTTACAGCCGCGCTCGGCCTTTTCTTTCTTGATTCATTGATTGCTGTCCTTGGAACCACAGCAGAATTAACGGATCTCGTTAATACTTACCTGACAATCATATTGGGTTTTTCTCCAGTTTTCTTGCTGGGTTTCACACTATTCTATTTTGTTAGAATAGATAACAATCCCCTACTTGCATCTAGTTCATTAATAGCCAGCGCTGTATTGAACGTAATTTTGGACTGGATCTTTATTGTTGAACTTGACATGGGAATAGAAGGCGCTGCTTATGGCACAGCCATCGGTCACGGGTCCCCTTTGCTTATCCTGCTACCACATTTTTTTAGAAAAACCCGACACCTTAAATTAGTACCACTAACAGGGAGCTGGAGTGCCATCCCTCATGCACTGGCCAATGGATTTTCCGAATTTGTAAATGAGATCTCCGCTGGCCTTACTACGCTCTTGCTAAACTGGATTATGATTACTCGCCTCGGAGTGAGCGGCGTGGCTGCTTTCACCATAGTTAATTATCTTTTTTTCATAGGATTGATGACTTTCGCTGGCATAGGTGAATCACTACAACCACTTATCAGCAAAAATTATGGTGCACGACAACCGGAAAAGATGACTCAGTTTGTCATTGTTGCTTTATTCTCTATTTCATTGATCGCCGTTGTCATTTGCGGGCTGTTAATCACAATTCCAGATTTGTTGATTGGGTTCTTCCTGCAAGAAAATGAGACTTCTACAATTGATATAGCCACTCGCTTCATTTTCTTTTTCTGGCCAGCGTTCATTTTTAGCGGTTTGAACATTACCTTATCAGAGTATTTTACAGCATGTCATAAGCCTCTTCATTCTGCCTCCATTGCCGTGTCCAGAAGTTTATTTCTGCCACTTATTTTCCTATTTACATTGCCCATTTGGTTAGATGAGATAGGCATTTACATTTCAATACCTCTCGCTGAACTTTTTGCATTCCTTTTAGCCTTAGCTCTTATTACGAAAAACAAACCCAAAAAACTTGTTGAAGCACTAGCTCACAATTAATGGAAACAATGCCATGCGAAGGTTCACACAATTTTACGTAAACGGTAATTGGATTGACCCTGTAACTCCAAATAGTTTCGATGTTACGAATCCTGCAGATGAAACGATTGCTGGGGTCATTTCATTAGGATCAAAGTCCGATGTAGATAAAGCAGTTGTAGCTGCGCGCAACGCCTTTACCCCATTTTCACGATTTTCCCGGCAAGAGCGCTTAGAGTTATTAGAAAGCATACTGATCACTTATAACAAATACTACGATGAAATTGCTCTAGCTATCAGTGATGAAATGGGTGCGCCTCTGTCATTCTCAATTGAAGATCAAGCAAGTTGTGGAACTGGGCACTTACAGGCAGCTATTAATGCTTTAAAGAATTTCCAGTTTGAAGAAAATAACGGCAACACACGTGTCTACAAAGAACCCATCGGTGTTTGCGCATTCATCACTCCCTGGAATTGGCCCATCAACCAAATCACCTGTAAGGTAGCACCAGCTATCGCCACTGGCTGCACGATGCTGCTTAAGCCCAGCGAAATAGCTCCTTTTTCGGCTTACCTTTTTAGTCAAGTTATGGATGAAGCGGGAGTGCCAAGTGGCGTTTTTAACATGATCAATGGCGATGGCTCTACCGTAGGAACAGCAATGGCCGAACACCCGGATGTAGATATGGTTTCATTTACTGGCTCTACTCGCGCCGGCATCCTGGTTGCAAAGGCAGCTGCCAATACAGTGAAACGGGTCGCCCAGGAACTGGGTGGAAAATCAGCTAATATAATCCTCGACGACGCGGACTTGGAGAAAGCGGTGAGTAATGGAGTTATAGATTGCTTCTCAAACAGCGGTCAATCCTGCAATGCTCCCACTAGAATGTTAGTACCGAAAATCAACCACGATCTAGCAGTGACCATCGCTGTGAATACCGCCAATACCATTGTGGTGGGTGACCCTAAGGCAGATGACACAGTTATAGGCCCGGTAGTAAGTAAACTGCATTTTAATAAGATCCAAAAGCTTATCCAGCAGGGCATTGAAGAGGGAGTCGAACTGGCATGTGGCGGCACTGGCAAACCAGAACATCTTGAAAGAGGCTACTATATTAAGCCAACTATATTCGTAAACGTGGACAATGCTTCTACAATTGCTCAACAGGAAATTTTCGGCCCCGTGCTTGCAATTATTCCCTACCAAGATGACAACGAAGCTATCCAAATAGCCAACGATACTCCCTATGGTTTGTGCGGTTACGTCTCAGGAAGTCAGCCAAGGGCACTGGATATTGCTTCTAAGCTACGTACAGGCATGGTACATATCAATGGTGCCGAAGGTAGCTTCGATGCTCCTTTTGGCGGATATAAACAATCAGGGAATGGTCGCGAGTTTGGTGAATACGGTTTTGAGGATTTCCTGGAAATAAAGGCCGTAATGGGGATTCAGAACTAGGCAGCAAGGAAATTGTAATACTATTGAACATCTTTACCCTTTCGATTTCAGAATCAAAAAGGCGCCTAGCGTAATAGTGAAAATGGGGAAAAACGGGACAAACGGAAAATACGGCACATACATTTCAATATATTCCATAATTTCAATACCAGCAAAAAGTTCGTAGGCCTGTCCGCTCCAGACTGACCCGAAGCCACTGCCAATTAAGCCGGTTAATACCACCACTATACCAGATACCAGATACAACAAATGTCTTGTGCCACCGGCGTTTGACTGTATTGTTTTATCTTTCACGATTCTGCTTCTTGTTACTCGTTTACAAAACAATTCTCATTGATTTTCTGATCAAGTCCCCGACAACATCATTTAGTGGTGTTCAATTCAAGTCCGCGGCCAAAATAGTTTATAGCTTTCCCTTTACCACTTCTAACTAGGCTGGGCTTTGCGCCCCTGCCTGTTGCCAGCGTTTCTTACTCCATGCACACAAACGCAAACCCCAGACAAGGAAACCGGCCCAATAATATAAATAATCGACAGAATTCAGGTATTGATAATAGAAGATATTGAACCAATATACGCTCCAAGCGTAGGCCCATAGATAGTAAATCCCGCACTTGTGAAGGAATTTCCATTGTTTAGAATTCAAGCGTCGGCGGCCAAACTTGAATGAGGTTAGTACCATCGCAGTCAGGAATACATAACCCAATGTCCCCTCAATAGCATCACTGAGTACATAAACTTCTTCCATATAATATTGCGTATATATTCCCACCATCCACAAAATAAACAAAAGTTGCCAAGCCATAGCAAGAGCGAAACAAAGCCCAATTATTTTTCGATTTCGCAATAGCCAACGACTGAACAATGAGGGAAATACAACATGTAAAGAGGATGCAGCAAAGGCCAGATACAACCACGGTACTGAAAAGCGCACGGTAAGCTGAATCATCGAAGAGACAGCTTCACCACTGGACAAGTCAACACTTCCCATTGTAAACACAACCACTAAGGATATTGGGATCGTGATAACCCAGAACAGATTCCAACCATTGATTATATTACTTTGTAGTAAACCGTTTAGGTTGGCAGCCATAATATTAAACACTGTATCCAAACGATTTAGACGGGCGACTGTTAATGAGTGATTTCCTCTTACAATTTATCTTTAAGGGCATAGTAGAGCATACCCAATCCCACCATTTGCCTGCGGAATATGTGTTGCCCTGGAATTGTAAATGGTTTGATGTTTGCAAATATATCGAATCGGTCAAAGGTTCCAGCTACTGCGTCTGCTATTATTTGTCCGGCGAGATGCGTGACATTCACTCCATGCCCGGAATAACCCTGGGAATAAAAAATATTATTATCAATCCTTCCTATTTGGGGCACCCTATTTATAGGTACTCCAATTGTACCGCCCCAGCTAAAATCAATTCTAGTCCCGGCAAGTTGTGGATAGATTTTTAGCATTCTCGGCATCAAATGGCGCTTGATAACGGCAGGATCTTTGCCGAAATAGTTACATCTGCCCCCGAACAGCAGGCGCTTATCTGCGCTAAGACGAAAATACTCTAAGATATAATTTGGATCACAAACCGCGAGATCCTGCGGGTTGATTTCACAGACAATATCCTCTCTTAAAGGCTCAGTAGCTAGAATAAAACTATTTACAGGAAACATAATTCCACGCAGTTTGGG
>JAKUTG010000071.1:0-2621 GCA_022447905.1 Pseudomonadales bacterium
GATTACAATCCCCAGTCCGGTCACACCATTACTAAGATAGATACTGATGGCCGTATCTTGTTGCGCTTGGGTGCGCGGGGTTTTATAGGCACCGGGCCAAACACTTTTAATGGGCCAACCGATGTCGCTCAGGCTCCTGATGGAAGTTTTTTCGTTGCAGATGGTCACTGGAACAATCGTATTGTTAAGTTCGACAAGGACGGAAGATATGTAATGGAATGGGGCAAAAAGGGTTCTGGACAGGGTGATCTCAATGTGCCTCATACTATTGTTATTGACCGCAGGGGAAGAGTGCTGGTTGGCGACCGCTCCAATGAACGCATACAGATCTTTAATCAAGATGGGGAATACCTGGATGAGTGGGATCAGTTCGGTCGGCCCAGCGGTATGTTTATCGACCTGAACGATGTCCTCTATGTCGCAGACTACGAAAAACTGCGTCGGGTTACCTATGGTAGTGCGGAAGACGGCACGGTAACGGGGTTTATCGAGGGCTCTGAACCGGAAGGCATAGTGGTCGATGCCGAGGGGAATGTTTACACTGGCGAAGTGACCGGTGGACAGGGCGGTGAAGGCCGAATCATCCGCAAATTCATAAAGCAATAATTCATTCGGGCGGATTTTATAACCGGAGCTACTGGCGATATCGTCGAAAGCTCCCCCAGCGCATGGCTTCGGTTATATTAACCCCGTCCCTCTTAATTTGATAGAATCGCAACCCCTCTGCCATAGTGAGCAAGCACACCTGGAAATTGCAGGTGTACTTGGGCTAACGCGCGTTAAATATTGATATGCAACTAGTTGAAGAATAGCTGGATGTACACCATCTCGACGAGAATGAAGTTGTCGATGTGGTCGTACGCTTTGCAGGAGATTCCGGTGACGGAATGCAACTAACGGGAACTAATTTCGCTCAAACGACTGCGCTTTATGGAAACGACCTGTCGACTTTCCCTGATTTCCCGGCGGAGATTCGTGCACCTGCTGGAGCAACTTTTGGTGTTTCAGCTTTCCAGATTTATTTCGGGGCAGAAGATATCACTACCGCCGGCGATGCTTTGGATGTGTTGGTTGCAATGAATCCAGCTGCGCTGGTCACCAATATCGATAATCTAGTTAATGGCGGTCTAATCATTGCTGACAGTGGCAGTTTTAAAGCCAAGAATCTGAAAAAGGCTAAGTACAAGACGAGTCCGTTGGAAGACGGCTCGCTGGATGGATTCAGGTTGCTCAGTATCGATATTTCCAAACAGGTTCTCAGCGCAGTTGAACCTTTTGACCTTGGCCATAAAGCCGCGCTGCGTTGCAAGAACATGTGGGCGCTGGGATTAGTAATGTGGCTCTTTGATCGTGACCGCAATCCAACGATCGAAAACTTGAGAACTAAGTTTGCAAAAAAGCCGGAAATAGCAAATGCTAATATTGCAGCACTTAATGCGGGACATGCCTACGGTGAAACTGCTGAGCTCCCAGCTGGCATTCATGTGTATAAGGTGCCGAAAGCAAAAGTGGTACCTGGCACCTATAGAAATATAACTGGCACGACTGCAATGGCTTGGGGATTTATTGTTGGCTCCGAGCTGGCGGAAATTGATTTGTTATTTGCCTCTTACCCGATTACGCCGGCATCGGATTTGTTGCACGAATTAGTCACCCGCAAGCAGTTTCGCGTTAAAACCTTTCAGGCTGAAGACGAGATATCCGCCGTTTGCGCTGCAGTGGGGGCTTCTTTTGCAGGCTCACTTGGCGTGACGTCCAGTGCAGGTCCCGGGATTACCCTGAAAGCTGAAGGAATGGCTCTTGCGGCAGCTTCGGAGTTGCCCCTTGTCGTTGTGGATACTCAGCGTGGCGGACCTTCAACCGGGTTACCTACTAAAACAGAGCAGTCCGATTTCAACATGGCCCTTTATGGTCGCCACGGGGATACTCCTGTAGCGGTGATTGCAGCAGCGACATCCTCTGATTGTTTCGAAGTGGCCATTGAAGCTGTGCGTATCGCAACAAAGTATATGACACCAGTCATTATTTTGTCTGATGGTTATCTGGCCAATGCTTCCGAGCCTTGGCAAATTCCTGATGCGGATTCCCTGACAGCCTTTCCGGTCCGGCATCACATAGAAGCGGAAGGGTTTAAGCCTTCGCTAAGGGATAAAGAGACATTGGCACGAGTTTGGGCGAAACCCGGTACTCCAGGATTGGAACACCGTATTGGAGGTATTGAGCGCAGCTATGAGAGCGGTGATATTTCTTATGACCCTAAAAATCATCAGAAGATGACAGATTTACGGGCAGCCAAGGTAGCAGGAATTGCTGATGACATTCCGCTACAAGAAGTATGCTATGGGAAAGACTCTGGCAAGCTGGCGGTAGTTGGTTGGGGGTCGACTTTTGGCGCCATTCACCAAGCAGTAAAAAGAGCCTCGGCTGAAGGATTAGAGGTATCCCATATCCAGGTCAGGTATCTCTCTCCGTTGCCGCGTAACCTCGGTGATATATTAAACGGGTTTGAAGCGGTACTAGTTCCGGAAATGAACACAGGTCAGTTCATACGGCTCATTCGTGCCGAATACCTGATAGATGCCATTGGCTTAAACAAAGTGGCGGGCCAGCCTTTCAAGATT